>JBFGDF010000025.1:0-28371 GCA_041580775.1 Gemmatimonadales bacterium | reverse complement strand
GCTCGAAGCGGCCACACCGCAACTGCGCCGTGCCTACGGCATCCTCAAGGCCGTGGGGCTGGCGGCGGAGCGCTTTCTGGCGTCGGCGGAGTGGGAAGGCCACGTCGCGGAGGTGCTGGCCGAGCTCGGGGCGGTCACGGAGGTGAGCCGGATCTACGTGTTCCAGAATCACCGCGGGCCCGAGGGCGAGCTGCTCGGCAGTCAGCGCTTCGAGTGGGTGGCCGCGGGTGTCCAGCCGCAGATCGACAACCCGGAGCTGCAAAGCCTGCCGTACCAGGCGGCCGGGTTTGGGCGGTGGGAAGAGGTCTTTGCGGGTGGGCAGGTGGTCCGGGGGCACGTCGGGGACCTCCCGAACGGCGAGCGCGACCTCCTGGCGGCTCAGGGCATTCTCTCCGTGCTCGTGTGTCCGATCTTCGCCGGGACCGAGTGGTGGGGATTCATCGGCTTCGACGCGTGCGCGGAACAGCGCGACTGGACGGATCCCGAGGTGGACGCGCTCCGCGCGGCGGCGGGCATTCTGGGCGCGTCCATCGCGCGCGAGCGGTCGGATCTGGCCCTGCGACAGGCGCAGAAGATGGAGCTGGTGGGCCAGGTGACGGGAGGCATGGCGCACGACTTCAATAACCTGCTCACCGTGATCCTCGCCAACGCCGACCTGCTGGCGGCCGACACGTCCGGGAAGGACGCGCGAGAGGAGCTCGAGTCGCTGCGGGGCGCGGCGCTCCGGGGCAGGGCACTGGTGGCCAAGCTCATGGGGTTTGCCCGCCGCAGCATCCTCGAGCTGAAGCCGGTGGATCTCAACGCCGTAGTGGACGACGTCACGCAGATGCTGCGGCGGTTGCTGCCGGAGTCCATCAGCCTTGCGGTGTTTCGCGGCGACGGCATGTCGAAGGTGCGCGCGGACGTCGGGGCCGTGGAGCAGATTCTGCTCAACCTCGCGACCAACGCCCGCGATGCCATGCCCGGCGGCGGGACGCTGCGCATCGAGGTCTACCGGACCCACCTCGATCGCGCCGCCTACGGCTGGATCGTGCCCGGAGACTACGTCTGTCTCGCTGTCGGCGACACGGGCGTCGGCATGGACGAAGCCGTCCGGCGCCGCATCTTCGAGCCCTTCTTCACGACGAAGATCACGGGGCGCGGGACGGGTCTCGGGATGGCGATGGTCTACGGGCTCATGAAGCAGCACGGCGGGTACGTGAACGTGTACAGCGAGCCCGGCCGCGGCACGACCGTGAAGACCTACTTCCCGCACGCCCAGACCGGCGACCGGGCCGCTCCCGGCGTCTCGGCGACGCCCGCGCTCCGCCCCGGCACCGGGACGGTGCTGGTCGTCGAAGACGAGGCCGAACTGCGGCGGGTGGCGCAGCGCGTGCTCGAGCGGGCGGGCTACACCGTGCTGGCGGCGGCGGACGGCGAATCGGGACTCACTACGTACCGGCGCCATCGGGACGCCGTGGACCTGATTCTCACGGACGTCGTCATGCCCGGGATGGGCGGCAAGGCGCTGCTCGACGCCGTGCGCGCGGAGGGCGGGGACGTCCCGTTCCTGTTCGCCAGCGGGTACACGGCGTCCGACGTCCGGGAAAGCGTCCTGCTCGGCCAGGACCTGCCGTTTCTGCACAAACCGTGGTCGATGCAGGATCTGCTCGTCGCGGTCGGCGACGTGCTGGAGAAATCCCGCTCGGCGTAGGGTCCGTCACCACGCCCCGCTCCCGCAGGACGTCGGCGGTCTCCTCGCCGTCGGCAAAGCGCAGCGTGGCCCGTCAGCTCCAGGTGCGGAAGAACAGTGCCTGTCGGGCGATCGGACCGGTCTTCTCGGCCAGGACGTCGAGCTGTCCCTCGGAAAGCGGCGTGAAGGCGGCGGTGAGCCGCACGTTTTCCTCGAGTTGCGCCACCGAATCGCACCCGACGATCACCGTGCTGACCGGCAGCGTCAGCACGTAGTAGAGCGCCTCGCGCATCGTGACCGTGCCCGGCCCGCTGGCCCGGGTCCAGGGCGACTGCTCCTCCGCCGGGGGCGGCGTCCAGCTGCTGAGGATGCGCGACCGGGCCGGGATCTTCATGCCGATGATGCCCAGCTGCTGCTCGACGGCCATGGGGAGCAGTCGCTCGGCGAAGCTCTTGTGGTGGCGGTCGGCGGCATTGAGCGCCAGCAGGATGGTGTCGAACGGGAACCGCTCGAGCGCCGCGATCAGCACGTCGGGGTCCGCGTGGCCCGTGACGCCGAGGAAACGCACCAGGCCCTGCTCCCGCGCCTCGACGAGCGCTTCGATGGCGCCGCCCCGCGCGAAGATCTGCTCCACCTGTTCCATGCGGGACAGGTTGTGCAGCTGCCAGAGGTCCAGATGGTCGGTCTGGAGCAGCGTGAGCGACTCCTCGAGCAGGCGGAGCGAGCCGTCACGGGTGCGGTCGTGCGTCTTGGAGGCGAGGAACGTCTCCCCACGCCGGCGCTGCATCACCTCGCCGAGATAGCGCTGGCTCCAGCGGTCGCGTCCGCCATAGGCGGCGGCGGTGTCGATGTAGTTGATCCCCAGGTCGAGCGCGCGCTCCACGATCGCAATGGCGGCGTCGGCGTTGTTGGGTTGCTCGACCGCCGCCTGACCGCCGAGACTGAAGGCGCCCACCCGATAGCCGGTCCGCCCGAGATTCCGCGTGGGCAGGGCCCGCTCGGTGCGCGGGTTCACGGGCAGCGTGGGTGCGGGCCGACCGGGCGCCGCGGCGCCACCGGCGACGAATCCGGCGGCGGCGAGGCCGCCGGCCTTGAGGAAGTCGCGGCGCGGGAGCGGCGGACCGTGGGTGGGGCGGGGCATGCGGCACCTCCGGAGGATGACGGTGGGGCCGGCGCGGAACCGGCACGGGTCAACCTAGGACGCCGTGCCGCAAGCCCGGGTGAAGCGAACGTGAAGACTAGAGCAAGGTCCCGGCGAGCAGGATGCTCGCAGCCGTGAAGTAGATCACGAGCCCGGTCACGTCCACCAGGGTCGCCACCAGGGGTGCCGACGCGCTGGCCGGATCGAAGCCCACGCGGCGCAGCGCGAATGGGAGCATCGAGCCGACCACACTGCCCCACAGCACGACCCCCACGAGGCTCACCGCCACGGTCAGGCCGATCCCGACGGCGTGGGGGCTGTACGGGTGCCCGACCACCTGCCACATGAGGATGCGCACCAACCCGATGGCGCCGAGGATGAGGCCGAGGGTGAGGCCGGCGCCGATCTCCCGGCCGAGTACGCGCCACCAGTCGCGCAGTTTCACCTCGCCCAGGGCCATCGCCCGGATGACGAGGGTGGTGGCCTGCGAGCCGGAGTTGCCGCCGCTGCTGATGATGAGGGGAATGAACAACGCGAGCACGACCGCCTTGGCGATCTCGTGCTCGAAGAAGCCCATCGCGGTGGCCGTGAGCATTTCACCCAGGAAGAGCACGGCGAGCCAGCCGGCCCGCTTGCGGACGAGAGCCGCGAGGCCGACGGCGAGGTACGGCTCCTCCACCGGAGCCACGGCGCCCAGCTTCTGGATGTCCTCGGTCGCCTCCTCGCGCACCACGTCGGCGATGTCGTCGAAGGTGATGATGCCCTTCAAGCGACCGGCGGCATCGGTCACGGGGATGGCCGCAAAATCCTGCTCCACGTAGAGCCGGGCCACCGCCTCCTGATCCAGGTCCTCGGGAACCGTGATGATCTCGCGGTGCATGACCTCGCGCACCGGGCGGTCGTCGGGCTGCTGGAACAGCTCGCGCAGGGAGAGGACCCCGACGAGATGCTGCTGCTCGTCGAGGACGTAGAGGTAGGACAGCGTCTCCAGCTGCGCGGCCTGCCGCCGCAGGTAGCGGATGGCCTCCCCTACCGTCATGTCGGGCCGGACACGGGCGAACCGCGGGTTCATGAGCCCGCCCGCCTCGTCCTCCGCATAGGCGAGCAGCGCCCGCACCTCGAAGCGGGTGGCGTCGTCGAGCAGGTCGAGCAGCGGCGGCCGCTCCTCGGCGGGCGCCTCCTGGAGGAGGTCGGCCGCGTCGTCGGGGGCGAGCGTGCGGACCCAGAGGCGCCGTTCCCGCGCCGGCAGCGCGAGCAGCAGGTCCACTTGCTCGCGCGGGTCGAGGCTCTCGAAGAAGTCCTCCCGGGCGTCCTCGGGCAGAGCGTGGAATCCCGCGACGCGGCCCTCGGCGTCCAGCAGCAGCCACTCCTCCCACAGCGCGGATGCGGGCGTGTCGGCCAGGTCGGTCATCGGTCCTCCGGCGCGAGGCGGTACAGCATGGCCCGGGCCCGCTCGAGGGTGATCAGCCCCCCGCCGATCATCCCGTCGAGCGCGCGGCCGAGGGCGACGGAGGCGACGGTGTGCAAGAGCGGGGCGCGCGCCCCTAGTCTAACGGGCGCCGGGCGGCGTGTCAGCCGCCTCTTGTCCGCGCGCGGGCGGCCGCGCATCCTGCGACACGCCTAAACGGGGTACTGGTGCATGTGGATCGTGTGGGATCCGGCCTACGAGGTGGACATCGGGCCACACGTGTTTCCCACCCGGAAGTACCGGCTGGTGCGCGAGCGCCTGCTCGCGGAGCGCGTCGTGCCCGAGCACGCGTTCCGGCGCCCGTCGGCGGTGACCGACGACGACGTGCGACTGGTGCACACGGCAGACTACGTCGCGAAGCTGCGGGACGACGCCCTGTCGCTGGAGGAGCGCATCGTCTTGGAGGTGCCGTTCACGCCGGCGCTTCGGGGGTCGATGTGGCTCTGCGCCGGGGGGACCTGCCTCACGGCGCGCCATGCCCTGGAGCAGGGCGTGGCCGTCCATCTCGGGGGCGGATTCCACCACGCGTTCCCCGATCACGGAGAGGGGTTCTGCCTCATCAACGACGTTGCTATCGCGGTGCGCATGCTGCAGCGCGACGGCGCGATTGCCCGGGCGCTCGTCGTGGATCTCGACGTGCACCACGGCAACGGCACCGCCGCCGTGTTCGCCAACGATCCGCGTGTCTTCACCTTTTCGATGCACCAGGAGCACAACTATCCGTTCGAGAAGCCGGCGGGCGACCTCGACGTGGGGCTGGAAGATGCGACCGACGATGCGGAGTACCTCGAGGTGCTGGGGCGGCTGCTGCCGCGCGTGATCCGTGCGCACAAGCCGGACCTGCTGTGCTACCTGGCGGGTGCGGATCCCTACGCCGACGACCAACTGGGCGGGCTCGCGCTCACGGTGCGCGGCCTGGCGGCGCGCGACGCCCTCGTGCTCGACACCGCTCGTGCGGCGGGGGTGCCCGTCGCCGTGACCCTGGCGGGCGGCTATGCCCGGGACGAGCCGGACACCGTCGTGATCCACTGCAACACGGTGCGCGCCGCCCTGCGGGCGGAAGGAGCCTGAACGCCGAAGGGGCGGGGAATCCCCCGCCCCTCGCCTGGCGCGCGCGCCCGCCGGACTCAGTCTTCCACGCGGAACTTGAGCACGTTCGCCGCGATCACCGGCGGCTCGCGGGAGAGCACGGTGCCGCAGCCCGACACGAATACCGCCAGCCCGCCCTCGAGCGCCTCCGCCACGGCGGCGAGGCTCGTGAGCGCGCTGCCGTCGGCGTAGGTGGTCTGATCGGTCACCTTGATGGCAGGCCCCTCCACGATCTGGAACGTTCCCGCCTCGAGAGTCACCGAGCGGACCCGGCCGACGAACTCGACGATGTCGCGCCCGTCATCCACCTCGAACCGCACGAAGACCGCGAGGATCCGGTCCGAGCCCGGCTCCACCGTCCCCTCGCCGAAGGCAAAGACCTTCAGGCCGTCCGCGTGGGCCGCCGCGACCCGGGCGAGCCCGTCGATCGGCTCGCCGTTCACCTTGAGGCGGGTCTCCGGGCCGACGACGATCGTGGGTCCCTCGACCAACGTGAACGTGCCGGCCTCGAGGTCGAACGCCGCGACCTGCCCACCGAAGTGCACGCCCTCGCGGCCGTCGTCGGTCTTGAATCGGACCACGATGGCGAGGATCACGCCCGAGCGGTCCGCGTGAAGAATGCCCTCGCCCCGCGCGCGGACCGTGAGTCCCGCCTCGAGGGCCCGGGCGACGGGCTCCAGGGATGCGATCTCGGTCTCGTTGAACCCGAGCTTCGTCTCCCGCAGCACGCGCACGACGATTTCGCGGTCCCCGTGGTGGAGTACGAACACCCCTTCAGCCGCGTCCACGCGCCGCACGATCCCCTCGAACGCCACTTCCCGGCGCTCGTCGCGATCCAGGATCAGCTCGGTGCGCCCAGCGCTGACCCAGAGTTCGATCGGCAGATTCAGCAGGGTGAGATATCCGTCGGGTGGCGGCGACGGATGGCGGGCGAAGTTGTCCGCGTCCGCGTTCAGCACCAACCGCGCCGGCACGGCGTCATCGGTGAGCCGCAGCACGACCGCCCGGAACGACGGATCATCCGGAGCCTGGGGCGCATCCGCCGCGCGCCGCACCGCCTTGATGCGCGGCTCGCGGCCCAGCGCCAGCGCTTCGGTCACGTGCGCGACGAACCCGTCGAAGCCGATGACGTCGCCCCGCAGGCCGACGATCTCGGTCTCGACGTCGAAGGCGACGTGCACGCCAAACGCCAGCGCCAGGACCCCGGCGTCGCCTTCGGCGGTGATGCCGCTGACCGCGCCAAGCAGCCACTCTTCGCCGCCCAGCTCGTCGCCCGTCTTCACGACCACGCGCCGCGCCACCGGCCCGTTCTCGTACAGTGTGACGTCCACGCGCGCCGCGCCCTCGACATGACGCGCCAGCTCGTCGAGGTTGATGTCCTGCACCAGGAGCAGCTCGTCGCCAGGGCCCGTCAGCGAGTCGGCACACGCCGCGGCCGCGACGATCGCGAGCGCAGGGGTCAACCGTTGCAGTCCAACAAGGATTCGTTGCATACGCATTGCGTCCTCCCACCGTCGGTTCGCGGAAAACCTCATCTATGGGTATCACCCGAGCCGCGTGTTTGGCTGTGATGGGGGCCACGCGTTTCGTGGTCAGCGCCTAAGCGGTTGCACGCGCGCGGCTTCCACCGGTGCGCCGGGGCGTGCGTTCCCCGCGTGCGCAGCGACCTCGTGACAGGCGACGGGCGGGTGTTGCTCGGACGCGTCAGGTGCGCGGGCCGATTCGCGGCGCGGTCACCTTCGGCACGGGTCGCGTGCTGCGTGCCCGTTCCGTGCTCCCGTCGCCCTGTCATCCCGCCATTCCCGTGATCCCATCACCCGAGGGTACCCCCTCCTCGGGCGGCGCGTATTATACGGCCATGGGTCGGCTCGACATCCCGGATCGAAGCAGCGGGGAGCAGCTCCGCGACTTCGCGCGCCATCTTCTCGATGACGTGGAGGCGCTCGACCGCATCTGTCGGGCCGGGTTGATCGAGTCCGACGTCCGCCGCATCGGGGCCGAGCAGGAGATGTTCCTGGTGGACGGGACGGGGCGGCCGGCCATGATCGGGATGGAGGTGCTCGACACGCTGACCGACGGAGGCTTCACCACGGAGCTGGGGCGCTTCAACCTCGAGTACAACCTGCCGGCGCAGGAACTGGGCGGATCCTGCTTTCAAGACATGGAGCACCGGCTGATGGCGGCGCTCGACAGTGTCCGCCGCGCGGCGCGGCCCCTCGGGGGCGACGTCTTGCTCGTCGGCATCCTGCCGACGCTCGAGAAGACCGATCTGACGCTCGACAACATGAGCCCCCTCCCGCGGTACTACCGGCTCAACGCCGTCATGTCCGAGCAGGGCGGCGGCACGTTCCGGACGGCGATCGAGGGACTCGACGAGCTGCACGTCACGCATGACAACGTCATGCTCGAGGCCTGCAACGCGAGTTTCCAGGTGCATTTCCAGGTGTCCGCCGACGAATTCCCGTTGCTCTACAACCTGGCCCAGGTGGTCACGGCCCCCCTCCTGGCCGCGGCCGTCAACTCGCCGCTGCTGCTGCGCCAGCGCCTGTGGCGCGAGACCCGGATCGCGCTGTTCGAGCAGTCGCTCGACATGCGGTCGGAGGCGCTCCGCGCCCGCGACGTCCGCCGCCGCGTGTGGTTCGGCGACCGCTGGGTGCGGGATTCGGTGGTGGACCTGTTTCGCGAGGACATCGCACGCTATCGCGTGCTGATGACGATCGAGCCCGAGGAGGTGTCCACCGCGGTCCTGGCCCGGGGCGACGTCCCGCCGCTCACGGCGCTCACGCTCCACAACGGCACGGTGTATCGCTGGAACCGGCCCTGCTACGGCATCACGGACGGGAAACCCCACCTCCGCATCGAAAACCGCGTGCTGCCGTCCGGACCCACGGTGGTGGACGAGGTGGCCAACATGGCCTTCTACGTCGGGCTGATGACGCAACTCTCGCACACCACGCCCGACGTCCGCACCATGTTCTCGTTCGACGACGTCCGAGCGAACTTCGTCGCGACCGCCCGGTACGGGCTCGGGGCCACGGTGCGCTGGGCCGGCGGCCGGCGGGTGCCGGTCCGCGAGCTGATCTTCGACGAACTGCTGCCGGCGGCGCGGGACGGCCTGCGGCGCCGCGCCATCGACGATGCCTGTATCGCGCGCTACCTCGGCGTGATCGAGGATCGCGTGCGCTCGGGACGGACCGGTGCCGCGTGGATGCTCGACGCGCTGGAGCACCTGCGGGGGATGCCGAGCCGGCGGGCGCGCATCCAGGCGCTCACGGAGGTCATGCGGGAGCGCCAACAGAGCGGTGCGCCGGTGCACACGTGGGATCTCCCCCCCGAGCCCCGCTCGCACACGTGGCGTGGCAGCTACCGCACGGTCGGACAAGTGATGACCACCGACCTGTTCACGGTCCACCCCGAGGATCTGGTGGACGTGGCCGCGGCGGTCATGGACTGGGAACACATCCGGCACGTGCCCGTGGAGGACCGCGAAGGCCGGTTGGTGGGCCTCGTGTCCCACCGCACGCTGCTGCGCCTCATGGCGCAGGGACAGGGTGGTGGCCGGCCCCGCGCCGTGCGAGAGGTCATGAAGCCGGATCCCGTGACGATCACTCCGGACGCGCCGTGCCTCGATGCGATCGCGCGCATGCGCGAGCACCGCGTGGCCTGCCTGCCGGTGGTCCAGGAAAGCCGACTCGTGGGCATCGTGACGGAGCGAGACTTCCTGGAGATCGCCGGGCGCCTGCTGGAGGAACACCTGCGCGCCGACGAGCTGCCGTGATCGGGGCCCTGCCGACGGGGCGCGACCAGCCGCGGATCCTGGGCCGGTACGACACCGGCGAGCCCGGCCCCGCCATCGTGGTCGTGGTCGGGATTCACGGCAACGAGCCGGCGGGGGTCACGGCGGTCGGGCGCGTGCTCCACGCGCTCACCGAGCGCGGCGTGCCCGTGCGGGGCAGCGTCGTCGCCGTGCTCGGGAATCGGGCGGCCCTCGCGGCCCGGCGCCGGTTCGTGCAGCAGGACCTGAACCGCATGTGGACGCGGGAGACCGTGGCACAGCTGCGTGTCACCGACACCGCGTGCGACGGCGGGGAGGCGGGAGAGCAGCGCGAGCTGCTGGCCACGTTCGATCACCTGCTCGCGCCGCCGCGGAGTGACGTGGTGGTCGTCGATCTCCATTCGACGTCGGCCCCCAGCCCGCCGTTCGCCTGCTTCAGCGACACCCTGGCCAGCCGGGCCGTGGCCCGGGCGACCGCACTGCCGCTGATCCTCGGGCTCGAGGAGGCGATTCGCGGGACGCTCCTGGACTATCTGGAAGATCTCGCGCGCCCGGCCGTGCTGGTGGAAGGCGGGCAGCACGACGACCCGGCCAGCGTCCGGCATCTCGAGGCGACGCTGTGGCGGATCCTCGTGCACACGGGACTGCTCGAGGCCGCGGCCGTCCCGGATTTCCCCGAGCACGAGGCGCGGCTCTCGGCGGCCGTGCGCGCGCTGCCGCGCGTCGTGGAGGTCGTGTATCGGCACGCGATCGCCGACACCGACGCGTTCCGGATGCGCCCGGGGTTCGGGAGCTTCCGCCGGGTGCGCCGCGGCGACGTGCTCGCGGACGACCGGCGCGGCCCCGTGGCGGCTCCGGTGGACGGTCTGCTCCTCATGCCGCTCTACCAGGATCAAGGGAACGACGGCTTCTTCATCGGGCGCCCCGTGCGCCGCTCGTGGCTCAGTGTATCCCGGATCGTCCGGATCCTGCGTGGCGACCGGCTGCTCCCGTCGCTGCCCGGTATCGCACGCGACCCGGACCGCCCCCATCGGCTGCTCGTGGACACGCGGGTGGCCCGCTGGTTCCCGCGCCAGGTCTTCCACTTGGCCGGGTTTCGCCAGCTCCCCCCGCGGGATGGGAAGCTCGTGTTCACGCGCCGCGTCGAGGTCTGAGCGGGCGCTTGCCCGCGCGCGCGATCGCGCTCAACCTTCGGGGAGCGGGATTGCACGGTACCGCGGCGGCCGCCGTGCGGCCCGCGGGAAAGGACGCGACGATGGCGAAGCTGCCCGATGCTGCCCGGGTCTATCCGCTCCTCGTCAACGGGGAGCTGGTGGCGGGCGGTGCGACACCGGTGGCGATCCGCAGTCCGTACGACGGGGCCCCCGTCGGGGTCGCCGGCGCGGCTACGGCGTCGGATGTGAGCAAGGCGATCGACGCCGCGCAGTGCGCGGCCGCCGAAGCGCGGGCGCTGCCGTCCTACCGGCGGGCCGAGGCGCTGCAGCGCCTCCATGACGCGGCGGCGGCGCGGCGCGAGGAGCTCGCCACCTTGCTCGCGCTCGAAGCCGGGAAACCGGTGGGCCAGGCGCGCACCGAGGTGGACCGGATGCTGTTCGTGTTCCGGGACGCGGGAGCCGAGGCGATGCGGATCGCGGGCGAGGTGATGCCGCTCGATCGGATGCCGCACGGCACCGGCCGGTGGGGACTCACCCGGCGGTTCCCGCTGGCGCCGATCGCGGGCATCGTGCCGTTCAACTTCCCGCTGCTGCTCGCCGCCCACAAGCTCGCGCCGGCCATGGCCTGCGGCGCGACGATGGTGCTCAAGACCCCGCCGCAGGATCCGCTGAGCGTGCTGCTCCTCGGGGAAATCGTGCGCGACAGCGGCTACCCCGCCGGCGGCATCAACGTCGTGCAGTGCGCGGTGGAGGCAGCGGCCCCGCTGCTCGACGATCCGCGCATCCGCATGATCACCTTCACGGGATCGGCGCGGGCCGGCTGGCACATCCGGGAGCGCGCGGCGCGCAAGAAGGTGGCGCTCGAGCTGGGGGGCAACGCCGGGGTCATCGTCGAGGCGGACGCCGATCTCGACCGCGCCGCCAGCCGGTGCGCAGCGGGCGGCTTCGCGTTCGCCGGCCAGTCGTGCATCTCCGTGCAGCGAATCCTCGTCCAGCGGGCCGCGTTCGATGCTTTCCTCGAGCGGTTCCTGCCCAGGGTCCGCGCGCTCAAGCTGGGCGCGCCGCTGGATGCGGACGCGGATCTCGTCTCCATGATCGACGCCGCCGCCGCAGCACGGGCCGAGTCGTGGGTGCGCGAGGCGGTCGCGGCCGGCGCCACGCTGGCCACCGGCGGCCGCCGGACGGGGGCGGTGCTGGAGCCCACGGTGCTGCTCGACACCACCGGCGACATGCAGGTGAACTGCGACGAGGTGTTCGCGCCCGTGGTGACCGTCCGGCCCTACGACGACTTCGAGGACGCGCTCGCCACGGTGAACGACTCGCCGTACGGGCTCCAGGCCGGCGTGTTCACCGCGAACCTCGCCAAGGCGTGGCGGGCGTTCGAGGCGCTCGAGGTCGGGGGGGTGGCGATCAACGACATTTCGGGGTTCCGGGTGGATCACATGCCGTACGGCGGCGTGAAGGCGTCAGGACTCGGCCGCGAGGGCGTGAAGTACGCGATCGAGGAGATGACGGAGCTCAGGCTGTTGCTGTTGTGACCGGCGGATGGGCGGATGGACGGATCGACGGATCGAGGTGACTATGATGGTGCGGGGGTCGCTGTCAGCGGTTCTGCTGCTGGGCGCCGTGGTGCATGGGGCGGCGGCGCAGACACCGCTCGCGGGCGCGGACAAACGCATTCCCATGGAACCCGGATTCCGGGTGTACGTCCTCGTGGACATGGAGGGGATGGGGAGCGCCGTGAAGGCCCAGGAGGTCATCGCGGGCAACGAGGGACCGGCGTACCGTGAGCGCACGGGTCCTGACTACTGGACGCAGTACCGGGAGATGCTCACGGCGGAAACCAACGCCGTGATCCGGGGCGCCCGCGCCGGTGGGGCGCGGTCGTTCGTGGTGAACGAAGGGCACGGCGGCAACCGCTTCGCCAACCTGCTTCCCTGGGCGCTCGATCCGGACGCGATCCTCATCCGCGGCTATCCCAAGCCCATGGTGATGAGCACCGGCATCGACAGCACGTTCGGCACCATGATGATGATCGCGATGCACCCGTCCTGGGGGAAACCGGGCGTGATGGCTCACAACTACGCGTTCGCCGACTTCCGGGTGAACGGCGTGGCCCTGAACGAGGTCGGCATCAACGCGCTGGTGGCGGGCGAGCAGGGGGTCTCGGTGTCGCTCGTGAGCGGCGACGACGAGCTGGCCAAGGAGGTGGCGGCGCTGCTGGGCGACCGTGTCGTGATGGTCGTGGTGAAGACCGCCCTGGGCGGGAGCGCCGCCATCACCTACAGCCCCACGCGCGTGCAACGCATGCTCGAGGCGGGGGCACGGGAGGCCATGCGGCGCGAGCGGGGCGGCGAACTGCGTCCGTTCACGCTGCCCAAGCCGTACCGCGTGGAGTTCAGCCTGCGGCCCACCTACGCCGACTCCCTCGTGCGCGGCGTGGACGCCCTGGCGCCGGCGTGGGGCTTCGAGAAGACCGGTGAGCGTGCCTACCGGTACGTCACGAGCGACGCGCGGCAGATCGCCTATCTGCTGGACGCCATCGAACTCGTCGTGCTGCCCTGAGCGGGGGTCCACCCATGTTCGGCGCTCTGGTGTTCGCGTTCTCCCTCGAAGGACTGCTTCCCGCGAGTGTGGTGCCGCGGCGGCCGGTGCCGGTGGTGCGGTTCGACCGCGTGCGCGAGCCGCGCCGCGTGCGGAACCTGCGCCGGCTCGCCGCCCTGCTCACGCGCGACGGGTGGCGCGACGGCCGCGCCACCCATGCGACGGAAGACCTGCGGACCGGCTCGCGCACGGTGGGCGCCTCGGCCGGCTGGACCGGCGTGGTGTTCGTGGAGTAGGCCCCAAGGGGCAGCGCCCCGAAACGACGAGACCCCGGCCAGCCTGGCCGGGGTCTCGCGTCAGGGACGCGTGACGGTCGGCGGTCAGTCGTCCACTTCGAACTTGATGGTGATGGCCGTCAGCAGGGCCGGCGGGCCGACGGCGTCCAGCACCGCGTGCCCCTCCGCCCGGACCGGCTGGGTGGCGGCGAGCGCGTCGGCCACGGCCTGCAGCGTGAGCAGATCGCCGTCGGCCTCGATGATCGTGTCGTCGGTGAGCTGAATGACGCGGCCATCGGCGAGCTCGACCTGGCGGGTGCCGACGCTCACCGACTGCACGGGGGCTTCGAACTCGCCATCCTCGCCGGGTTCGTCGGCGTCGTCGTCCACCTCGAACTCCACCTCACGGGCCACGATCGTGAGCGGGGCGGTGGCCTCCACGGGTCCTTCGGCTTCGGCCTCGACCGTGAGCCCGGCGTCGAGCGCCTGCTGCACGGCCGCGAGCGAGCCCAGGTGCTCGTCGTCGTCATCGTCATCCGCCTCGAAGCGGGTCTCGCCCGTGATGATCCGGATGATGCTGCCGTCGACGAGGGTGACCGTGCCCGCGCCCACGTTCACCGACTGGACGATGCCCTCCACCTCGCCCTCGTCGCGGTCGTCGAGGTCGCTTTCGATCTCCGTCTCTCCGGAGGCGGTCCGGAGCTCGATCGTGAGCCCGAGCACCCGCAGGAAGCCGTCCGGTGGCGGCGTGTCGTTGGTGGCGAAGTTGTCGGCGTCCACGTTGAGCTCGAGCTTCGGCGCGCGGGATCCGTCCTCGATCCGGATCTCGGTGGCGACGAAGGTCGCGACGTCGGGTGCCTGGGGCTCCGCGGGCGCGGGGCGCCTGGCCTTCACGAACGGCACCATGCCCGCCGCCAGGGCCGCGTCGATCCAGCCGGCGAAGTCGGTCGCGGTGACGTCGTCCCCGTCGGGGCCGCGCAGCCGCGTCGCGCCGGTGAAGTCGATGACGAGCCCGCCCAGTGCCAGCGTCACCGTGCCGGCGTCGCCGGAGACCGCCACGCCGGTGACGCCGCTGCGGACCGATTCCCGGTGCCCCATCTCGTCCGCGGTCTTGAGCTCCACCTCGCGGGCCACCAGGGTCCCGGTGTAGAGCTTGACCTCGAGGCGCGCGGGCGCCGTCGTGAGCGCCTGCCCGAGCTGCTCCAGCGTGATCCGCTCGGAGAGCGCGAGCCCCGCGGGCCCGGTCGGCGCGTCCGAACAGGCCACGAGCGCCACCAGGCCGAGCGGGACCAGCGTGCGGTGTGGTCGATGCATGAAGTGCCTCCTATTGATGAATAGCGCAGCGCAGGGTTCGCGCAGTCGGCCCTTGGTGATGCAAGCCACATTCCGGGTTCGCCATGCGGGCAACAGACTGTCAGAGAATGGCTTACAGAGAAGGCGGCTCACGCCGGGGTGACGCGGTACGGGGCAGTTGGCGCGATTCGGGTCAATGCAGCCGGGGCGAGGCGGGCCGCGCGGAGGCGACCGTGCGCACGTGCCGCGTCAGCGCCCGCAGGCGGGCCGGGACGTCGTGCCCGAGCTGGGCGCGGGCGGCGTCCACCGAGGGTCCGATGGCGATCGCGTCGATCACGTCCGCCGTGCGCATGTGGACCGGGTTGTACAGCACCACGGTCCCCGTGCCGGTCCGCGCGTCGTACAGCAGATCGTCGAGGCCGGTGACGAGGTCGCCAAAGCGCAGGCGCGCGAGCCCGGGGATGGCGAGCTCGCCCGTGGCAAAGGGTTGCCGGCGCCAGTCGCCGAACAGCCGGTTCATGAGCGCCATCGGCATGGACGTCCCGCCCCAGCGCCCGTTGCACTCGACGAACTGCAGGCGCGGCCGGGCGACGTCGCCCACCAGGATCAGATCGAAGGAGCACCGACCCACGTACCCCAACCGCTGGAAGAGGCGTCCCACCAGCCAGCACCGCTCGGCGATCGCGCCCGTGAGCGATTCGGGGAGCACTGCGGGGGCGGCACCGCGGAAGCGGCCGATCTCGTCGCTGAGCGTCTGCTCGAAGATCCCCTCGACCACCGGCGCACCGCTCCCGTCGGGTGGGATCCACAACTGCACCGAGGGGGAGCTCCAGGCTTCAGCTTCCCAGCCCCCGACCAGCAGCCAGGTCGTTCCCGTCCACCCGAGCGGGGCGAGCGTGTCCCGCAGCCGGTCGCGGATCTGCCCGATGGTCTGGTGGCGCAGCTCGGGCGACGGCATCAGCAGGGTGCCCGTCGCGCCCGACGCGCTCGGCACTTTCACGACGATCGTGCGCGTGTTCGCCGCCAGGCGGCGAATGGTGGCGGCCGCCGAGGCGAGATTCCACGCCGCATGCGTGGGTGGTGCCGCCCGCTCGCCGAACAGCCGCGTCACGACGTCCGCGAACCAGAGCTTGTCGTTCACCCGCTCGGTGAGGGCCGGCGGCGGCGCCACGACGCGGAGCGGTTGCCGGGCCGCGTCGGTGAGGCGGCGAGCCAGGACCCAGACGTCGCGGGATCCGATGTACGGGTGCAGGTACGTGAGGTGGCCCGCGCGCAGCGCGGACACCAGGGTCGCGCGGACGGCCGGATCCTCCCAACACGCCGTTGCCACGCGCAGCCGGTCGGGCGGGGCCGCCGGATGCAGCCAGGACACCGGCCCGAGCCCCAGGCGCAGCGCGCAGTAGGCTGCGAACGCCGGGTTGTGGGGTGTGGTGGCGGCCACGAGGTCCCCGGGCGTGGCGCGGATGACGGCCCGGTCCTGCAGGTAGGTGACGTCTTGGAAGCGGGCGACGAGCGGAATCGCGGCCAGGTCACCGAGGTGCAGCGTCGGCGCGTCGAGCAGGGTGCGCGCCATCAGGTGGCGCACCCAGGGTTCGGGCGCGAGCGCGGGCTGTTCCCTCAGGAGCGCCGCGGCGAGGCCATCGGCACGCCGCCCGGCGGCCCCGCCGGTGCGCACCGGATGCTGACAGACGATCGGGAGCACGCCGGCCTCCCGGTCTCACGCGGACTCGGCGGAGCGAGGCTCGTGGAAGTCCTCCGACACGAGTCCCAACCGCTTGGCCCGCTTGACCCACTGCTCGCGGGCCAGCGCCTGCATGTCCTTGTGCTTGTCGGCTTCGTCCACGATTTCGAGCCCCAGGACCGTCTCCACCACGTCCTCCATGGCCACGATGCCGGCGGTGCCGCCGTACTCGTCCACGACCAACGCGATGTGCTCCCGGCTGTCGAGAAACCGCTCCAGCAGCTGGGAGATGGGCAGCGTCTCGGGAACGACCACGATCTCGCGCTTGAGCTCGCCCATGTGCCGGCCGTGTTCGTCGCGGGCGCCGCACAGGAGCAGATCGTCCTTGAGCACGTAGCCGGTCACGTCGTCCAGGTCCTCGCCGTAGACCGGGATCCGGGAGAACCGGAACTCCGTATGGGTCCGCAGCACGTCGCCCACGGTGTCGCTCTCCGGCACGGCGTGCACCACGATCCGGGGCGTCATGATGTGCTTCGTGCGCAGTGAGCCCAGACGAAACAGGTTCTTGAGGACGCGCGATTCTTCGGCGCGGAACAGCCCCTCCTTGGCGCCCAGCTCGGCCAGGGCGGTGAACTCCTCGCGCTCGACCGCCCGGCTGCGGGGGCCGCGCGCGATGAGGCGGGTGATCTGCCGCGCCAGCCACACCAGCGGCCACAGCAGCGGGATGATGACCGCGAGAATCCGGACGGTGACCGGGGCCAGCCGCCGCCAGAACACCGCCCCCAGGGTCTTCGGGATGATCTCGGACAGGAACAGGATGGCGAGTGTGAGCACCGCCGAAAACGCCGCCAGGTACGCGCTGCCGAACACCCGCGCGGCCTGGGCGCCCGCGCCCGCCGCGCCGAACGTGTTGGCGATCGTGTTGAGCGTGAGGATCGCTGCCAGCGGCCGGTCGATGTCTTCCTTGAAGCGCCGCAACAGCCGCCCCACGGTGCGGCGCCGCTGCTCGAGCGCCGCCACGTACGACGGCGTCACGCTGAGGAGGGTGGCCTCCATCAGCGAGCACAGGAAGGACACGGCGAGCGCGAGCCCGACGTAGAACAGCAGCAAGCCCATCGGTCTTGGGAATCTACCGCCCGCGACTACATTTCGCCGTTTGACGGAAGGACGGAAGGACGGAAGGACGGAAGGACGGAAGGACGGAAAGGAGCAGGGAGTGAACCGATTGCTCGTCGCGGTCACGCTGCTGCTGGTCTCGGCGGGACCGGGCGCCGCGCAGGGGGACATCGCCGCCCGGTACCGGGAGGTCGCCGACCGGATCATCGATGCGGCGCTGGCCGACAGTTCGGCCTACGCCCGGCTCACGGACCTGGTGGATCGCTTCGGCCACCGCCTCTCGGGCTCGGAGAGCCTCGAGCGCGCGCTCGACTGGATCCTCGAGGAGATGCGGCGCGACGGGCTCGACCGGGTGCGCGGCGAGCCGGTGCTGGTGCCCGTGTGGGTGCGCGGGGAGGAATCCGCCGAGCTCGTCCTGCCGCGCCCGCGGCAGCTGCCGATGCTCGGACTTGGCGGGAGCATCGGCACCCCGCCCGAGGGGATCACCGCGGAGGTCCTCGTGGTGTCGAGCCTCGACGAGCTCACGGCGCGCGCGGCGGACGCACGCGGCAAGATCGTGCTGTTCGACGTCCCGTTCACCACCTACGGCCAGACCGTGCGATATCGCGGGGCGGGCGCGGTGTGGGCCGCCCGCGTGGGTGCGGCGGCGGCGCTGCTCCGCTCGGTCACGCCCTACTCACAGCAGACCCCGCACACGGGCCAGATGGGCTACGCGGACTCGGTGCCCCCGATTCCCTTCGCCGCCATCACCGTCGAGGATGCGACGCTGCTCCACCGGATGCAGGACCGCGGTGAACGCGTGGTGGTCCGCCTCCGCATGGGTGCGCACCGGCTGCCCGATGCGCAGTCACGCAACGTGGTCGGCGAGCTCACCGGGCGCGACCAACCGGACGAGGTGGTCGTCCTGGGCGGGCACATCGACTCGTGGGACGTCGGCCAGGGCGCCATGGACGACGCCGGCGGGGTCGTGGCCGCGTGGGAGGCGGTGCGCCTGCTGCAGCGCCTAGGCCTTCGTCCGCGTCGCACGATCCGGGTGGTCGGCTGGACCAACGAAGAGAACGGGCTCCGGGGCGGCGCGGCGTACCGGGACATGCACCGGGACGCGCTGGCGCGCCACGTCCTCGCGATCGAATCCGACGCCGGGGTGTTCGCGCCGCTGGGGTTCGGCTTCACGGGTTCGGATACGGCGTTCGCGCGGGTGCAGCAGATCGGGGCGCTGCTCGAGCGCATCGGCGCGCACGAGATCACGCGCGGCGGCGGCGGCGCGGACATCGGCCCGATCATGCGCGAGGGCGTGCCCGGCATGGGGCTGCGCGTCGAGGGCACCCGCTACTTCTGGTACCACCACAGCGACGCCGATACCATCGACAAGCTCGACCCGCGCGAGATGGCCCTGTGCGTGGCGGCGCTCGCCGTCATGGCGTACGTGGCGGCGGATCTGCCAGAGGGGCTGCCGCGGTAGCGCGGGCGGATGAGCGGCTGGGCGGTTGGGCGGATCGGGGGATCGAGCCCCCGGTGGGTATCGCGCTGATCGTCCCCCGGCCCGTCACGCTCACCGGCGCGCACGTCCGGCTCGAGCCGCTGACCGCGGATCACGTGCCCGCCCTGGCCGCGGTGGGCCTCGATCCGGCGATCTGGCGGTGGACCCTGGAGATCGTGCGCTCGGCGGAGGAGATGCGCGCCTACGTGGACCGTGCGCTCGCGGCGCAGGCCGCCGGGACCGCGCTGCCGTTCGCCGTGATCGAACGATCGACAGCGACCGCGATCGGCAGCACGCGCTACGGCAACATCGCGGTCGAGCACGGCCGGCTCGAGATCGGTTGGACGTGGTATGCGCCCGCCTGGCAACGCACGGCCGTGAACACCGAGTGCAAGCTGCTGTTGCTGGCGCACGCGTTCGACGCGCTCGCGTGCGAACGGGTCGAGTTCAAGACCGATGCCTTGAACGCCCGCTCGCGTGCGGCCCTGCGCCGGATCGGGGCGCGGGAGGAAGGCACGCTGCGGGGACATGCCGTGACGACGGCCGGCCGACGCCGGGACACGGTGTACTATGGCCTCCTGCGCGCGGACTGGCCCGCGGTACGCGCGGGGCTGGAGGCGCTACTGGCCAGATCGCGTGATCGACGGATCGACTGATCGGGTGATCAGCGCGACGGCGTCCGCCCGGTGCCGCGCAGGACCAAACTCGCGCTGTCGGCGTCGTAGGTGACGAGCGCAATCTGGCCCGCGTCCAGTTGCACCGTGCGGGTCAGCCGCAGGGGGTGGGAGGGCGCGGCCACCGAGTCCGCCACCGCTTCCTGAACCAGGGAAACGTCCACGTCGTAGCGCCCCGGCGTCAGCGCGAGGTCGCGCAGCACGAACACGCCGCGATCGGATCGGGCGCCCGCCGCGAAGACGGTGTCGCGCACCACGGCCGCACCGTTGACCAGCACCGTCAGATGATACGGCGGCACCCGCCCCTCGCACACGCGCGCCTGGCGCATGTGCGGCGGCAGTGCCGCCAGCTCCTCGGCCGTGCGCACGCGGCAGGTCTCCACCCGATCCCCGCGGATCTTCCAGGCGAGCCGGAGGCGCGCACCCGACGGGTCGTCGACCGCCGTGGGCACGTGCGAGCCGGCGGCGAGCGCCGCGGCGCCGGCCAGGGTCACGAGCACGCCAAGCACGATCCGGCCGCCCCGGGTCATGACGCCGCCACCTCCTCGGCGGGCTCGCACAGCGTGTCCAGATCGATGGCGCGCTCGGCGGGCCCGCTTGGAACCGTGGCCAGGTCCGCGCGAAACGCGTCGAGCGCCGCCCGCACCTCCCGCCGCTCGGCGGCACCGGCCTGCGCGACCCGGACGCGGCGGCGATCCACCCGCTCCTTGAGCTCCGCCTCCCGCCCGTCGTAGAGGCGGGCGTTGAGCCAGCGCACGCCCTCGCGATTCCAGCAGTCCCGCGCGGGGCACGAGACGATCAGCACGCCGCGCACGCCGCTCCGCACCAGATACTCCACGACGGACGTGTGGAGGTTGCCCACGCACTCCACCGGCACGACCGGCGCCCCGTCGCAGGTGCCCTCCTGCGCCGCGCCTCCCGCCCCCCGCGCACAGCCGATGAGCACCACGTCCGGCACAACCGCCCACGCGGCGACGGTCTCCCGCACCACCGCCAGCTGGTCGCGGCCCGTGCGGCCCGGCGGCCCGACCCCCATCGGCGCGCACGAGCCGGCACACAGCCCGCAGCTCACGCACAGCGCCGGGTCCACCCGAGCGACGACGCCGGCGCGACCGTCCTCCCGCTCGACCATCGCGATCGCTTCGTACGGGCAATCGAGATAACACTGCCGGCACCCGCTGCAGAGGCGCTCGTTCACGACGGACGGGCCGGGCCGGGCCGCGCGGGGGGGGCGCCACAGCCACGGCAGCAGCACGGCTGCACCGCCGAGCGCGATCCCCAGGCCCCAGACGGCGCCCACGGGCAGCCGCACGCTCGCGGGAAGCCAGAAGGAGTAGAACCAGTCGAACGGCGCCGCCCCATGCAGGCGCAGCAGGTCGGCCTCCGGACCCAGAGCGGCGGGCACGACGAGGGAGAGCCCGAGCAGGACGGCAATGCCGCCCCAGGCGAGCGCCCGCGGTGGCCAGAGCGCGGGCCGCGCGAGCCGGGCCACGTGCACCCACAACACCAGCCCGAGGGCGACCGGCAACGCCACGTGCAGGAACAGGTTGAGGAAGAAGAAGGCGTTCGGCACCGCGCGCTCGCCCACGAAGCCGCGGCTGATCGGCTCCGAGAAGACGGGCAGGGCATCGAGCAACCGGGCACCCTCGCGGGCGAGCGCGAGCCCGTGCGCGTCCCAGATCATGACGTACCCCGTCCACCCGCAGACGAAGACCACCCCGAGCAGCACGAGCCCCGAGACCCAGGCCAGCGCCCGCGGTCCCCAAGAACGCTCCTGCACCAGCATCCGGAAGGCATGAATGGCGGCGAACACCACGGCGGCGTCGGACGCGTAGCGGTGCAGGGTGCGGATCCAGCGGCCCAGCCAGACCTGGTCGGTGAGGCGCGCGACGGACGCGTAGGGCGCACCGATCCGGTAGAAGAAGAGGAGGTAGACCCCGGTGCCGAGCACGACGGCCAGCAGGGCCAGCGTGAGGGCGCCGCTGTGGTACAGGGGATTGTGGCGCCACCCGTACACGCGATTGGCCGCCGCGTCGGCGGTGGTGAGGGCCCGCCTGGCTAATCCTGTAACTCGTTGTCTGATAGCCATTTCCTGACGTAGCCGCCGCGGTGGATCGGGGTCCCCTTGCGCCCCATTAAAGATGATATTAGCATGGCAATGTCAGGAATACCACCCCAGTCTCAGGCGGAGGGGCCGTGCTCACGACCCGGGCCCAATATGCCGTGCGCGCCGTGCTGTACGTCGCCCAACAGGGCGGCACCGCGCCGGTCGGGGTCCGCGGGATCGCCCGCGATCTCCACCTCCCCCAGAACTCCCTGTCGAAGACGATGCACGAGCTCGCGCGTGCGGGCGTGCTGCATTCGGTGCGCGGCAAGCATGGGGGATTCCAGCTCGCCGTGCCACCCGCCGACCTGGCCCTGCGCGACGTCGTCGCCGTGTTCGATCCCGTCCCGGACGGGTCGTTGTGTCTGCTCGGCCCGGCCCAGTGCGACCCCGAGGCCCCGTGCGCCGGACACGCCGTCTGGCAACGCGCCGTCCGCGAGCTGGGCCGCTTTCTCGCGACCACCACGGTCGCCGACCTCATGCGGCGTGGGCCGACGGCCCCGGGCCGCGAACGCCAGCAGCCGGAGGTACCCGATGCCTGACGCCGGTCCGGAACCCGGTCGCCCGCCTGAGGACATCCCGCTCGGCCAGCGGCTGTTCGACAACTGGTTCCTGCTGCTTGTCGCGGGAATCGTCGTGATGGCGGTCTTCTACACGGCGTGGGGTCTGTGGGAGGTGCTCTCCCTCAGCCCGGCGCCGCTGCCGTAGGGAGGTGCGTGTGCATACCGGACTCGAGTCCCCGACCGGCGTGTGGTGGAAGCCGGCGCACCGGGCGGAGAAGCTCTGGGTCGCGATCGCCTTCGGGTGGTGCATGGTGCTGTTCGCCATGATGCCGCTGTGGCACTGGAAGGGCGGTCAGAACCCCACCGGCATCCGGCACCGCGTGACGGCCGAGGCGTTCGCCCAGCGCACGCAGGAGTTCATCGACACGTACCGCGTGGGGGAGGACGCGGGGATACCCGTCGTGGAGCCCCCGCCCGGCAGTGACATCTACCTCGTCGGCGCCATGTGGAGCTGGCGGCCCGTGCTGCGCCTCCGCCAGGGCGTGCAATACACGCTGCACCTGTCGTCGGTGGACGTGAACCACGGGTTCAACCTCTATCCCATCAACGTGAACTTCCAAGTGGTGCCGGGCTACGACTACGGCCTCCGCGTCACTCCCACCGAAGCCGGCGAGTTCCAGATCGTCTGCAACGAATTCTGCGGGATCGGCCACCATCTGATGGTGGGGAAGGTGATCGTGCTGCCCGCCGAGCAGACCGCCGCGGTCACGGGAGGTGCCCCATGAGCGACCGCTTCCGTCTCTGCCCGACCACCGGGCTCAAGGTCCACGCGCAGGCCGACGCGCTGATCAAGGCCAACGCGGTCGTGGCGACCGTCGCGCTCCTGATCGGCGGCATTTCGGCGGTGCTCGTGATGCTGACGCGGTGGCAGGCGATCCACCTGCTGCCCGCCGACTGGTTCTACCGCCTGCTCACGGTGCACGGGATGAACATGCTGATCTTCTTCATCCTGTTCTTCGAGATGGCGGTGCTCTACTTCGCGAGCGCGGTGTTGCTGAACAGCCGCGTGGCCGCGCCCAAGATCGCGTGGAGCGCGTTCGTCCTGATGGTGGCCGGGACCGGGCTGGTCGAGTGGACCATGTTCACCGGCCGGGCAGACGTGCTGTTCACCTCCTACGTGCCGCTCCGCGCCCACCCCGCGTTCTATCTGGGGGTGATCCTGTTCGCGGTCGGGGCGCTGCTCGTGGTGACGATCTTCTTCGCCACGCTCGTCGTCGCCAAGCGGGAGAAGACGTATCAGGGCTCCGTCCCGCTGGTGACATTCGGCGCCGCGACGGCCGCGATCATCGCCGTGATCACGCTGGGGCATGGCGCGGCGATCTACATCCCCACGTTCCTCTGGTCGCTCGACCTGATGCACGTGGACGCCCAGGTGTACCGCCTGGTCTGGTGGGGTCTCGGCCACTCGTCCCAGCAGATCAACGTGGCGGCGATGGTCTCGGTCTGGTACCTGCTGGGCGGCCTCACGGTCGGGGCCGTCGTGCTGAACGAGAAGATCAGCCGCTCGGCGTTCGTACTCTACGTGCTGTTCATCTCCATGGCCTCCGCCCACCACCTGCTGGTGGACCCCGGCATGGGCGCGGCCTGGAAAGTCTGGAACACCAGCTACGCGATGTACCTCGCGGTGCTCGCGAGCATGGTGCACGGCTTCACCGTGCCGGCCGGGATGGAGCTGGGGCAGCGGCTGCGCGGCTACACCAAGGGCCTGTTCGAGTGGCTGCGGAAGGCCCCCTGGGGGGATCCGGGCTTTTCGGCCCTCGTGTTCTCCGTGATCATCTTCGGGTTCGTGGGCGGGATCACCGGCGTCACGTTCGGCACGGAGCAGATCAACATCATCGCCCACAACACGCTCCGCATTCCGGGGCACTTCCACGCCACGGTCGTCGGCGGGACGGCGCTCGCCTTCATGGGCGTCACGTACTACGTCATCCCGCTCATCTTCCGCAAGCGGATCGCCTTCTGGCCGCTAGCGCGCATCCAGCCCTACCTGTTCGCGGGCGGCATGCTGGTCTTCTCGGTCGCGATGACGTTCGCCGGCACGTTCGGCGTGCCGCGCCGTCACTGGGACATCAGCTTCCAGCAGGCGCCGTTCGAGGTGCAGTACGCGCCCGCCGTCGACCTCGTAATCGGCGTCATGGCCCTCGGTGGGCTCGTCGCTGCGGTCGGCGGGGGCATCTACATCCTGGTCACGGTCTGGTCGGTGTTCTTCGGCCAGCCGATGGAGAAGGGAGCGCGGGCATGAGCTTCCACGGCGTCCCGCAGGGGGTCACGGCCCCCCCGGCGCCCGCAGGTGCCGGCGACGACGAATCGCACAAGACGCCCGGCACGCTGGTGCTGGTGTTCGTCTTTCTCGCGGCCTTCGTGGTCTACTACTTCGTGAACTGGAAGCTGCTCTCCTTCCTGTGGCGGATCGGGTAGCCACGCGGCGCACGCGGGTCCGTCAGGCGTGGGCGCTTGCCACGCTCGCGGCGATCCTCGCGATCACCGCCGCGTGGTGGGCGCTCGCGCTCTGGCCGGTTGGCCCCAGGGCCGCCGACTGGCTGCTGCGCACCCGGCTCGCCTGTTTCGGGAGCACGCCGTCGGGGCTGCCGGATGCCGGCGGATGGCTGCTGCTGGTGGGCCAGCCGGTCGGCATGCTCGGGGTGTTGCTGGCGGTGTGGGGAGAGCCGCTCGCGGGGGGCGTGCGCGCGATGCGGGCCCGCGGGCCGGGGCGCGTGGTCCTCGCGGCCACGGGTGCCGCCCTCGCGATCGGCGTCGCCGCGGCTGGGTGGCGCGTGGCGGCGGCCCGGGCGGACGCCCGCCCGGTGTCCGTCGCCGCCGCGTCCCCCGACGCCGTGCCACGGCTCGACCGGCCGGCGCCGGCGCTCGCGCTGGTGGACCAGCACGGGACCCCGGTCGGTCTCGAGCGATTTCGCGGGCGACCGGTGTTTGTCACGTTCGCGTACGCGCACTGCGAGACCGTCTGTCCGGTCGTGGTGCACGACGTGCTCGCGGCGCGGCGCGGCGCGACGGGGTCGGCGCCGGCGGTGGTGATCGTGACGCTCGATCCGTGGCGCGACGTGCCGGCCCGGCTGCCGGCGATCGCGCGGCAGTGGGACCTGCGGGACGACGAGTTCGTGGTGAGCGGGGACGTGGCGCGGGTCACGGCCACGCTCGACGCGTGGCGCGTGGGGTGGCGTCGCGACCTCGCGACGGGTGACGTGGACCATCCGGCGCTCGTCTATCTCGTCGGCCCGGACGGGCGTGTCGCCTTCGCGGCGGGCACGGGGCCGGCCACGCTTGCCGCCCTGCTCGCGCGGCTATGATCGTCCGCGACCTCTACGCGCTCACCAAGCCGGGGATCACCGGGCTGGTGGTGGTGACCGCCGGCGCCGGATTCGTGGCCGGCGCCGAGGGGCGACCGGCGGTGGCGCTGCTGGCGCACACCCTGCTCGGCACCGCCCTCGTGGCTGGCGGGACCAACGCCCTCAACCAGTGGTGGGAGCGGAAACCCGACGCGCTGATGCGGCGCACGCGGAACCGCCCGCTGCCCGCCGGACGGCTGGCCCCGCCCGTGGCGCTGGTGTTCGCCCTCGGACTCGCGGCGGTCGGGGTGGCGGAACTCGTGCTGTTCGTCGGCTGGGTGCCGGCGCTGCTGGCAGCCGTGACCCTCGCGAGCTACGCGCTGATCTACACGCCCCTCAAGCGGCGCACCTCCGCCGCCACGCTCGTGGGGGCCATCCCCGGCGCGCTGCCGATTGTAGGGGGCTGGGCGGCGAGCGGCCGGCCGCTCGACGCGGCGGCGCTCGCGCTGGTCGCCGTGCTGTTTCTGTGGCAGATCCCGCACTTCCTGGCGCTCGCCTGGCTGTACCGCGACGACTATGCGCGGGCAGGCTTCCACATGCTCACCACCGACGACCCGAGCGGGCGCGCCGCGGGGCGGCAGGCGCTGCTCTACGCGGCGTTGGTGTGGGGGGCCGGGATCGCGGTGTTCGCGACGGGCATCGCCGGGTCTCTCTACCTGGTGGCGGCGCTCGGGCTGGGCGCCGCCTTCGTCTGGACCGGCGCGAGCTTTGCCCGCGCGGCCACCCGCCCCGCGGCCCGTCGGCTGTTTCTGGGATCCATCGCCTACCTGCCGCTGCTGCTCGCGGCCCTCACGTTGGATCGGGTCCTGGGCTGACCGCTCCCGGGCGGCGGGAGTTCCCCGCCGCCCGATGCAGCTCGCGCTGGCTCGAGTGCATCACGACATCGAGGAAGCCGGTGAGCGCGGGCAAACAGCGCGATGCGCCGCGCCGACGCCTGTCTTTCGCCGTGCCCGTGCGGGCGATATCCTACGGCGCGCTCGTTCTGGAGAATCCGCCATGCTCGCTCGCGTCGCGTTGTCCCTCGTGCTGCTCGCTGCTCTCGTCCCGTCAGCCGGTGCCCAACAGGTCCGTCGGTTGTTCATCTCCGCGGACATGGAAGGCGTGGCGGGTGTCGTCACCGCCGAGCAGCTCGGCCCGGGCGGGTTCGAGTACGAGCGGTTCCGGCGCTTCCTGACCGACGAGGTGCTGGCGGTCATTACGGCCGCGCGCGCCGCCGGCGTGCGGGAATTCGTGGTGGCGGACGCGCACGGCAACGGCCAGAACCTCCTGCTCGAGCTGTTCCCGCCCGACGTGCAGGTGGTGCGCGCGTGGCCGCGACCCCTGGGCATGATGCAGGGCATCGACTCCACGTTCGACGCCGCCGTGTTTCTTGGCTATCACGCGGGCACGACCAACCCGGCGGGGGTGCGCGCGCACACGTTCTCCAGTGCGCGCCTCACCGACGTGCGGCTCGATGGCCACTCGGTGCCGGAGGGCGGCGTGAACGCCGCCATCGCGGGGTACTACGGCGTGCCCGTGATCCTGGTGACAGGCGACGACGCGGCCGTGGCCGAGGTGCGGCACGTCGTGGGCGACATCGAGGGCGCCGTCGTGAAGTGGAACTACGGCTTCCACTCCGCGCGCACGCTCACACCCCAGGCGGCGGCGCAGCTCATCGGCGAGCGGACGCGCAGCGCCCTGGCCCGGCGCGCCGCGTTCCGCCCGGTGCAGCTCGGGAGTCCCGTGACGCTCGACGTCCGGTTCAAGCACTACCAGCCGGCGCAGGTGCTCGCCCTGCTGCCGATCGTCGAGCAGGTGGACGCCCACAGCATCCGGTACGTCGGGGCCGACATCCTGGCCGTGTCCCGGTTCCTCACGTTCATCAACAACTACGAGCTCGATTTGCAGCCCTAGCGCTGGATCGCAGGGAGCCGGTGACAGTACCTTGCAGGCGCGGGCCGGCATCCGTCACCGGGGTGCCGTCCCGATGCTGGTGGCCGAGCGCGGAGAGCGGACCGCTTCCCGCTTCCAGCATCACCGACGCCCCTTCGCCACGGAGTCCCGATGAGCGACCACGTCTACAAGACGCTCGACCTGTACGGCACGTCCACCACGTCCATCGAGGACGCCATCCAGAAAGCCGTCGCCAAGGCGGCCAAGTCCGTGCGCAACATGCGCTGGTTGACCATGACCGAGCTCCGGGGCCACATCGACGACGGCACGGTGGCGCACTGGCAGGTGGGCATCCGCATCGGCTTCACGCTCGAGGACTGAGCATGCGTGTCCCGCAGGGTGTCCCGTTCCTGTTCCTCGGTCTCGCGGCCTGCACGGGCGACGGCGGCGTGCGCGCCGCGCCCGAGTATCGGCCGCTGGTGGATCGTCTGGCCCGGTTCGCGCGCTATGAGATGGCCACCCAGGACATCCCGGCCGTCTCGATCGCCCTGGTGGACCGTCGCGAGGTGGTGTGGACCGGCGGCTTCGGGGTGCTGGGACCCGCCGACTCCACCCTTGCGGACGGGGCGACGGTGTACGGCGCCGACGGCATGCTCGGCCTGTTCACCACGCTCGCGGCCCTGCGGCTGGTGGAGGACGGCCGGCTCGCGCTCGATTCGGCGCTCGAAGGATTCCCCGGTACGCTGCGGGGGGCGCTCGCGGCCCTCGCCGGCTCGGCCGACACGACCAGGGCGGAGGGCCTCCAGTGGATGGGCGAGAGCGCCCGCCGCCCGGCGCTCGACGCGGTGGTCCAGGCGGTGGAGCGCGCGGCCAACGGGCCGGTCACGAGCTATCTGGAAAACGCGGTGCTGCGGCCGCTCCGGCTCGAGCGGACGACGTTCGGCGCGATTGACCGGCGCGCGCGGGTCGCCTCGGGGCGGCGCTGGTCGTATGCCGGCGATCCCGAGCCGACGCTGCCCTCGACCGAGGGGGACCGGCTGGGCGGGCTCCGTGCCCCGGTCGGCGATCTCGCATGGCTCGCCGAGGCGCTGCTCGCGGGTGGGGTGGGGGAGCGGGGGCGCGTGCT
>JBFGDF010000024.1:0-29593 GCA_041580775.1 Gemmatimonadales bacterium | reverse complement strand
GATCTACGAGTTCGCGCTCACGTCCGATGACGGCAGCCTCCTGCGAATCGCCGGCCACACGGTGATCGACCACGACGGGTTGCACTCGTCGGCGGACAAGCCGGGCGCGATCGCGCTCGCCGCCGGCGCCCATGGCTTCGAGCTGCTTTACTTTCAGGCAGGTGGCGATCGGGACCTGCGTCTCCAGATCCGCCGCAATGACGACGCGCTGCAGGACCTCCCCCCTGCGTGGCTCGCTCACGCGCGCTGACCACCTGGCGCCGCCGCAACTCCCGCCGTACGCTACGGTCGTCGCACCACACCCCGTCACGGAGGAACTCCATGCTCCGCCGCATCGGCACCGTTGCCGGCACTGGCGTCGTCGCGCTCCTCCTGCTCGTCCCGTCAGGTAGCGGTCGGAACGATCGCGCCGCCGTCGCTCCCCGGTTTGCCGTCTCGTTTCCCCGCGCCCGCAGTGCCGAGCCGCAGGACGGCAGGCTGCTGCTGATGCTCGCGGTGGACTCGACGAGCGAACCGCGGTTCCAGATTTCGGACGGACCCGCCACGCAGCTGATCTTCGGGATTGATGTGGACGGCCTGCGGCCGGACCGGGACGCGATGCTCGATGCCACGGTCTTCGGCTACCCGGTCGCCAGCCTCGCCGACCTGCCGCCCGGTCGGTACTGGGTCCAGGCGCTGCTCAACCGCTACGAGACGTTCCGACGCGCGGACGGACACGTGGTGAAGCTGCCCCCGGATCGGGGCGAGGGACAGCAGTGGAACCGCAAGCCCGGCAACTTCTACAGCGTGCCGCGCTGGGTGACCGTGGACGCGCGGCGCGACGCCGTCGTGCGCCTCTCGCTCGATCGGGAGATTCCGCCGATCCCCGACCCGCCGGATACGAAATACGTGAAGCACATCAAGATCCGGAGCGAGCGGCTCAGCACCTTCTGGGGCCGCCCCATGGAGCTCGGCGCGCACGTGCTGCTGCCGGAGGGGTTCGACACCCATCCGGAGGCCCGGTACCCGCTGGTCGTGAACCACGGGCACTTCCCGTACACGTTCGACGGCTTCCGGGAGGACCCTCCCGACCCGGACCTGCCGTGCACGTACAGCGCGCGCTTCGACCTCGACTGCTACAACCGGATCCAGCAGCAGGCCGCACACCAGTTCTATCGCGACTGGACGGGCCCAACCTTCCCGCGCGTGCTCCTCGTCGAGATTCAGCACCCGACGCCCTACTACGACGACTCTTACGCGGTGAATTCGGCCAACAACGGCCCCTACGGCGACGCCATCATGTACGAGCTCATTCCCGAGATCGAGCGGCGATTCCGCGGGCTGGGCGCAGGCTGGGCGCGGTTCACGTACGGCGGCTCCACGGGCGGCTGGGAGGCGATGGCCGTCCAGGTCTTCTACCCCGACGAGTTCAACGGCGCGTGGGTGGCCTGCCCCGATCCGATCGACTTCCGGGCCTACACCGCGGTCAACATTTACGAAGACACGAACGCCTACTACGTGGCCAGCCAGTGGAAGCGGACGCCGCGTCCCGGTATGCGCAACTGGCTGGGACACATTTCCGCCACGCTCGAGGAGATGAACCATCGGGAGCTGGTCCTCGGCAGCCGGGGGCGCTCGGGCGACCAATGGGACATCTGGCAGGCGGTGTACTCCCCGGTCGGGGCCGATGGGTACCCGCAACCGATCTGGGACAAGCGCACGGGTACGATCGACCGGTCGGTCGCGGCGCACTGGCGGGAGCACTACGATCTGTCGCACATCCTCCAGCGCGATTGGCCGACCCTCGGCCCCAAGATCGCCGGCAAGCTGTTCATCTACGTGGGCGACATGGACAACTACTACCTGAACAACGCGGTCTACCTCGTCGAGGAGTTCCTCACGAACACGTGGGCGCCGTATTACGGCGGCGAGGTGGACTACGGCGACCGGGCGGAACACTGCTGGAACGGCGATCACACCCGACCGAACGGCTACTCGCGCCTGCGGTACCACCAGATGTTCATTCCCCGGATCATGGAGCAGATCCGGAAACGCCATCCGGCGGGAGCCGATACCCTGACCTGGAGGTACTGACCCGTGTGGGATCAGCGTTCCTACGATTCGGCGCCGTCCGGCTATCCGGCTCCGCCCACCGCGGCTCCTCCGGCCCGGCGGCCGGTCTCGGATCGGTCGCGTCTGACGACCACGTTGCTCGCCGTGTTCACCGGTGTCTTCGGCGGGCACCGCTTTTACGTCGGCAAGACCGGGACCGGCATTCTGATGCTGTGCACGCTCGGCGGGGTGGGCATCTGGTATCTGGTCGACTGCGTGATGGTCGCCACCGGCGAATTCCGCGACGCCCAGGGTCGCCGCGTGCTCCGCTGGGCGACGGACGAGGAGCTCTACGGGACGGCCACCGATCCCCACGTGCGGGGGGACCTCGAGTCGCTGCGGTCGAACGTGATGGAGCTCGAAGAACGCGTGGACTTCCTGGAGCGCCTGCTGGCCCGAGTCCGCGACGACCGTGCGTCGTTTCCGCCGCCGGGACCGCCGTGATCCCGCGGCGTCAGCGCGACCGCCGGACGTCGTAGCGCATCAGCCGCCACGCGCAGCCCAACCAGCCCTCGCCACGTTCGAACCCGAAGCCGAGGACGCGCGGATCGTCCCTGCCCAACTCGATCGTAAACAACGGCCCCCTTGGACCCGCGCAGAGCACGCTGGTGGGGCGCCACGCACGGCGCACCTCGATCTCCCACGTCAGCAGCGCGAGCAGCAGGGAGTCCGCCTGCACGGTCGGGAACGGATAGCGGAAGGTCCGTACCGAGTCGAACGCCGGCGGAAGCGCGGCGTTGTCGACCTCGAGCGAATCGATCACCGGCATCGACCGCGGGGCGGCCCCCTCGCGGCATGCGACGGCGGGTAGCGCGAGCGCAAGGCTCAGCAGGACGGATCCGACACGGCCAGGCATGGTCAGGGCCTCCCGCCCGGATACCCACCCGGCGGCGCTGCCGTCACGGGACCGTCCGCCTACGGCCTGCTATGCCCCCTGGGCCGCCGAGCCGGCGGGGCGTGGCGGACAGTCCCCAGTTCGGTTTCGCGCCGCTCATGGCGGCTGCCGGCTCCAGCCCGCAGATTCCCTTCCCATCGCTCACCTTCCCGGCGGCGACTCGTGACCGCACCCACGCTCCGGCGCTACGCCGTGTTGTCCATCTCCACGGCCATCCTCACGATCGGCCTCAAGACCGCCGCCTACGCGCTCACCGGCTCCGTGGGGCTTCTGTCCGACGCGCTCGAGAGTGGCGTCAACCTGCTCGCCGCCGTCGTGGCCCTGCTTGCCCTCTGGGTGGCGGCGCAGCCCGAAGACGAGGAACACGCCTACGGCCACAACAAGGCCGAGTACTTCTCCAGCGGATTCGAAGGCGGTCTGATCCTCGTCGCGGCGGTGAGCATCGCCTACGCCGCCATCCGCCGCCTGCTCGATCCCCAGCCGATCGACCAGGCCGGCCCCGCCCTGGCGATCGCCGCCGTTGCCGCCGGCGTGAACTTCGTCGTCGCCCGCGTGCTGGCCACGGCGGGCCGACGGCACGGGTCCATCGTGCTCGAGGCCGACGCCCATCACCTCATGGCCGACGTGTGGACGTCGGTCGCCGTGATCGCGGGGGTCGGCGTGGCGGCCGCCACCGGCTGGACCGCGCTGGATCCGCTGGTGGCCTTTGTCGTGGCGGCCAACATCGTCCGGATCGGACTGGATCTGCTGCGTCGCTCCGCCCTCGGACTGCTCGACACGGCACTCCCGGAACCGCTGCGCCGGGAGATCGTCGCCACGCTCGAGGCCCACCGGGGCGCGGGTTTGCAGTATCACGCCCTGCGCACCCGCCAGGCGGGCCGCTGGCGGTTCATCTCATTCCACGTGCTCGTGCCGGGCGACTGGTCCGTCCAGCGGGGGCACGACCTGCTCGAGCGCATCGAGGAAGAGGTGCGTGGCCGGGTACCGCACAGCACCGTGTTCACGCACCTGGAGCCGATCGAGGATCCGTTGTCCTTCCAGGACCAGCGCCTCGAGCGGGAGCGCGACAGGGCTGAAGGCGATGCCTGACATGAGCCCGGCACGGCACGGATGGGCAGCGCTGGCCGTCGCACTCGCCGCAGGGTGCGGCGAGTCCGTCGCCCCCTTCGACGGGGTCTATGACTTCGAGCTGCGCTTCGCAGTGGGAGGGGGGGAACCACACGTGGTCGGCGGCGACGCGGATGCGGGGGTGCTGATCGGTGCGTTCTTCCTGCGCGAAGGGCGGTAAGCCGGGCGCGCGCCCCGCGACCCGTTCAGCGTGCCGCCTCCTCCCCGACGACCACCTGGAGCGCCGCCGGCAGCACCCTGATCGTCGCCGCCGCTGCGGGGAACACCTCGCCATCGAGATCGAACGCCGGGAAGCCCGGTCCCGGCTCCAGTGCCACGGTTCGGCCACGGCCCGCCCGGACGAACGACAGCCGCACATGGGAGCCGCGGTAGATCTGCGGGAGACGGAACGGCAGGGCCCACCGCGCCACGGGTCGCACCAGCACGACGTCGGCGAGGCCGTCGTCCACGCGCGCGTCCGGCGCCACCCGCATACCGCGTCCGAAGCACGGCCCGTTGGCCACGGCGACGAGCAGCACCGGCCCGTCGTGCCAGACGTCGCCGTCCACGCGGACCCGACACGGCGCCGGCCGGTAACGGAAGACGGCACCGAGCGTCGCGCCGAGGTAGGACAGGGTCGTGCGGCGGGGGAGCGCATTCACCGCTTCGTCCACCAGCCCGGAGATCCCGGCGGACGCCACGTTCAGCACGTGCCGCCGACGATCATCCGCCGTGTCGAGGCGGAGCACGTCGAGCGGTCGCCCCTCCCCGTGACAGGCCAGATGGACGGCACGCTCGGCATCCGCGGGAATGCGCAGGGTGCGTGCCAGATCCGAGCCGGTGCCGGCGGGGAGCACGGCGACCGCGGGCCGCCGTGCGGCGGCCTGCGCGAGCACGACGTTCGCCACGAGATGCATCGTCCCGTCGCCGCCCACGACCAGTACGCGGTCCACCGGCTCACGCAGCGCAGCGGCCAAGGCCGCCGCCGCCCCGTCGCGGTCGGCGACGCAGATGACGACGGCGTCGCGCAGCCGTGCCTGGCGATCCCGCACGGACTCCCAGATCTCTGCCGTGCGACCACGCCCAGAGCGCGGATTCACGAACACCACCATGCCGCTCATTGCACGCCCTCCGGCGTCCACGCGGCCAGCGCCCAGTGGAACACCTCCTCCTCGGTGTCCCACCGACCATCCGTCCATCCCAGCTCCTCGATGAACAGTGGCCGCAGGGTCGGGACGAGCGCCCGAGCCACGTGGGGATTCCAGAGCCCCACGCGCACGCGGCGGAGCAGGAAATCCTCCAGCCGCAGCACCGCACCGAACCGCAGGTGCACCCGTACCTCCGCCGCCGTGAGATCGACGCCGTCCGCGACCGGCTGGAGTTCACGCGCGTCGCGTGCGAGCCGCGGCGCCCACCACGCCAGCGCGCGAAGCCGGCGAGCCATCGCCGCCGCGATGGGCCCCGCCATGGGCGTCTCCGCCCGGAGCCGATCGGCGAGATCCGGCGGGGCCGTGCCTACGAGCGGCGTGCCCGCCGTGTGGCACGCGGCCGCGCTGTCGGCCCGGTCCTCCGGCAGGTGGCGCACCGCCTCGTCCACGACCTCCGCGGCCGTCACACGCCACGTCGTGAGCTTGCCCCCCGCGACCGACAACAGCCCCCGCTCTTCCCAGATGTCCTCTTCCCGGCTCGCCTCGGAAGGGTCTTCGGCATGCGTGTCGAGGATCGGCCGCAGTCCGGCGAAGGTCCCGACCACGTCCCGCTCCGTCACGTTGGGTCCCGGAAACCGTGCGCGCACCGCCCGCAGCAGATAGGCGACCTCCCCGCGCGTGGCCCGCGGGTCATCGAGCGGCCCCTCATGGTAGAGGTCCGTCGTTCCGATCAGCACGCCCTCCGGATGCGGCACGAGAAAGACCGGGCGGCCATCGTCCGGTGACGGGAGAGTCACGGCCGCGGCGAGCGGCAACGTGTTCCGGGCCACGATGACGTGCGACCCGCGGGACGGGCGCACGTGGCGCCCGGCGAGTCCAAACGCGTCGCGCACCTTGTCGACCCATACGCCCGCGGCATTGACGACGACGTGGGCCCGCACCCGGTGCGTGCGTCCCGTCTCCACGTCCCGCAGCACGACGCCGGCAATGCGCTCGCCGTCGAGCACCGGCTCGAGCACCTCGGCCCGCGTCAGCATGAGTCCACCGAAGGCGAAGCCCGTGGCCGCCACCGCCAGCGTCAACGCCGCATCGTCCGCGACCGCGTCCGTATACACCATCGCGCGCTCGAGCCCGTCCAGGGAGATCCCCGGTACCATGGCCGCCATGTCGTCGGGCGTGATGTGCGTGTGCCGCTGCGGGTGCGTCGTCAGCCGATCGTACATCCACAGCCCGAGATCCACGGTCCAGCCGGGCACGCGGTCCGCTTCCAACGCCGGATAGAGAAAGCGGATCGGACGGACCAGATGTCGATCGAGCGTCAGCATGCGGTCGCGCTCGCGACACGCGAGCCGCGTGATCCGAAACTGCATCTGCTTGAGATAGCGGAGTCCTCCGTGAATCAACTTGGAGGAGCGCGACGACGTTCCCGAGGCGATGTCGTGCCGCTCCACCAGCAGCACTCGCAGTCCCCGTTGCGCCGCGTCCAGCAGAATGCCGGCACCGGTGATCCCGCCGCCAATCACGACGAGGTCGAACGGATCGGAGAGGGACGCGACGGCGCGGGTGCGCCATCCGGCATGGAACATGGTCAAGACTCCAGACGATCCGTCGGATCGAGCAATACATGCGGGTTGAGGATGCCGGTCGGGTCCAGACGCCGGGCGGCATCCCCGAGCAGCGCAGCGCCCGCCGGCCCGATCTCGCGCTCGAGCCACGGCGCGTGCCAGCTCCCGACGCCGTGATGATGGCTGAGCGTCCCACCCGTGGCGATGATCGCCTCCGTCGCGGCGCGCTTGAGCGTCGCCCACCGCGCGATCGCCTGCTCCGGATCCGGCGGACAGCGAAAGAAGAGCGTGAAGTAGAGGGAGGCGCCGTCGCGGTAGGGGTGCGACACGTGGGCGAGCACCACCACCCGCTCGTCCACCCGCACCAGCGCGCTCGTGAGCGCCGTCGTCACCGCCTCCCGCACCCGCGGGAGACGCGCCCACGGTGCGGCCGTCTCGAGCGTGTCGGTCGCAACCCCCACATCGAGCAGCGCGTCCCGCAGGTACGGATGGCGGAACCGGTCGGCGAGCCAGCGCCGCCCCGGAGTCCGCCCCAGACCCACACCGCCGTGCGAGCGGAGCACCGTCCGCGCGTCGCCGAGGATCCGGCGCACGGTCGACGGGTCGCCGGCCGCCCCCACCAGCATCAAGCATCCGCCGTCCCACGCACCGCGCGCGGCCAGCCACCGCCGTACGAGCGTGCCTACGATCCCGCGCCGCGCCAGTCCGAGCGCCATGCCGACGGCCGTCTCGGACTCGTCCGACAGACGCAGCAGGGTCAGCGGGATGCCGTCCTGGACCAGGTCCCGCGCCGCGGTGAGGCCCGCGCGCCAGGAGGGCAGGACCGTGCCGGTCACGACGAGCGCCGGCGGCCGCCGGCGCACACGCACGGTGGCCCGCGTCACGATCCCCAACCGCCCCTCGCTCCCCGCGACCAGGTGCCGCAGATCGGGCCCCGCGGCGCTCGCCGGCCGTGCCCCCAGCTCCAGCCGCCCAGCGGGCGCGACCAGCGTGAGCCCGGCCACCATGGCGTCGATCGAGCCGTAGCCGAGCGACTCTTGGCCGGAAGAGCGCGTGACGATCCAGCCGCCGAGGGTCGAGAGCTCCCACGACTGGGGGAAATGGCCGAGCGTGAGTCCGTAGCGCGCGAGGGCAGCTTCGAGCGCGGGACCACGGATCCCGGCCCCGAAGGTGGCGAGCCCCGACTCGCCGTCCACGTCGCCGAGCCCGTCGAGACGCTCGAGGTCGAGCGCGACGGCCGGGGCGTCATCGGCCACGACATTGACGCCACCCGTGACCGACGTGCCGCCCCCGAACGGGATCACGCGCACGTCCCCCGCGGCGCAGGCCCGGAGGATCGCCTCCACCTGGGCGTCGTCGCGTGGGCGCACGACGCCGTCCGGTGCGCTGGTCACGCTACCCGTACGCAGACGCAGGAGGTCCGGCAGCCCCTGCCCGCGCGCGTGCGCGAGCCGGTCACGCGGCTCATGGCCGATATCGACGGGAAGCGATGGGAGGGGACGAGGGGCGCGGAGCCGGACGTCCGGGGGCGTGACCGCGACGCCACCATCGCAGGGACCGAGCCGATGCTGCAGCCACTGCAATAGGTCCGGCGGCGGCGGATACCGCTCGCCCTCGAATCCCCATCCCCCCACTCGCCGCGCGCGCTCGGACATCGTCACTCGCAATGGACGATGTCCGAAAGCTACTGCCGGCCTTCCACCCCGGCGACCGGCCGCGGCAACGCGCGCGTCAGCGGATCGGCACCGCTACCGATAGCTGATGGGTCCAGACATGGACTTCCTGTAACGTGAGGGGACCGCCCGGCGGCACCACGATGTCGTTCGCAAACCCGGCATCCGCCGCCCGCTCGGCCACAATACCCGTCCACGCGATTCCCGGCCGGCCGGTGCCCGTCGTGACGCGCCCGATGTACCGCACCTCGAACCCCGGGAAGCGCACCCGGGCGCCCCAGGTGGGCGTCCACTCCATCCACTGCTCATCCTGGCGACGGAACTCGTCGGTGACGTTGTCCCACTGATCGAGGTGGTAGTCGTAGGCTCGCAGCTCGAGACCGGCCTGGAACGCGGCCGGTCCGACCTGCTGCGTGACGCCCATGCGCACCTGGGCGTTCGAGAAGCGGAACTCGTTCTCCACCGTCCGCCCCCCGCTGGGGATCGTGTCCCCGCCGACGGTCGGCACCGGGCCTGCCGCTTCCGCCCACGTGCTGCTCCACGCCGGCTCGTAGACGACGTCCATCCCGAACGTCGTCGCACCCTGCTGCTTCGCCACGCCGATGCCGATGTCGAGCGCGGTGCTGTGGCCCGGATCGCGCGGGATGTTGACGATCTCGTAGTTCGGGATCTTGGGGTGCGACTTGTAGTTCCCGGTGAGGCTGCCCCCCACGCGCCATCCGTGCGCGCCCACCGGCCGCCGGAACCCCAGGTGCAGGCCCCACGTGTTGGTCTTGTCCGCGTTGGTCTCGACCCGCGCCTGCTCCTCCCACTGCCACGTCACCGAGTCCACCAGCACCCAGTCCACGTAGGTCACGACGTGGGTGGCATCGAACCGGTTGTACAGCGCGATCGCTTCGAGCACACTGCCGTCGGTGAGGGACTTGGTGAGGCCCAGGCGCACGTCCTGCGAGCTGCCCGCCTCGTCGATGTCCCGGCTCAGCGCATAGAGGTGCTCGACCCCGTCGATGCCATTCAGGTCGGAGAAGAACGCGCTCGCCCCTACCGTGAACCCGTCGCCGACCTCCGACCCCAGCATCAGGAACGCGTACTTGTTGGTGGCCGACTGCTGGCTCAGGGCGTTGGGCGGCAGGATGGCGATATCCGCGAGCCGGACGGGACCGAAGAACTGCTCGCCGGACTTGAGTTGCTGCAGGGCCACCATGCCGCCGCCAAAGGCCTTGCCGCCGAACAGGCCGCCCGCCGTGAGCGTGGTGGCGCTTCCCGCGTTCTGCGACACCGAGTAGTGCGTGGGCAGCGCGAAGAACCGGGACTCGCCGATCCGGGAGCCCTTGGCGGGGTTCACGAACGGGTCGAGCCAGTCGTCGTCGAGCGCGATCGATACGCCGCCCATGCCGAGGTTCTGTGACGGGAACACCAGGAACTGATCACCGGCCGCGACGGGGACGGTCTTCAGGCTGATGTACTGTGCGGCGGCCGGTGACGTGGCCAGGAGCGCCAGCAGCAGCGCGGCCGGGCTAACGAGGGGGCGGTGCATGAGGGGGTCCTTGCGTCAATGTGGAAGTTGGGGGAGCAGCGGCGGCGCCGGGGAGCCGCGGCAGGACGACCTGCAGCCGGCTCTCGGCACCCGCAGCGATGAGCACGTCCGGGACGGTGATGGACCCCAGGCCGGCGCCGGTGGGCGCGGTGATCTCGACGGTGTAGACGCCGCGGGGGAGAAAGCCAACCAGGTATCCGCCCGTCGCATCCGTTCCGCCCGTTGCCAGGAGCGCGCCCGGGTCGCGCACGCCGCTCCGCAACACACGGATCGTGGCGTACGCGACGGGACGCGGTGCAGCGCCGGCCATGGCGCCAAACACGCTTCCCGCGAGCCCCCCGGTGATCGCCGCGTCAACGGCACGCAGCTGGGGCGTGAACGTGACGTCGAACAGCGGCTCGAAGGCCGCCGTGAAGCTCCGCGTCACGTCCAGATCGAGCACGATCACGCCGCCGGTGGGGGGAATCGCGACCGGTGCGGCGACGGTCGCCCGGACCGTGAAGGGGTCGGGCGCCGGCCACCGCACGCGGGCGCGGCGCCCGTCGGCGTACACGACCGCCGAGGAATCCCCGCGCACCGTCATGCGGACCGCCCGGTACGTCCCGGCGGGGAGCACGCCGCTGCCGGCAAGCGCCGTCCGCCCCTGCTGCAACGCCGCGAAATCGAAGCGGCGCTCCGGCGTGGCGATCGTGATCCAGTCCGCGGTCATCGCGTCATCGGTCGTGGACGCCGCGACGGCAGCCACGTAGACTTCGACCCGTTCGATGGACTCCGACGTCAGCGGCGCGTCCGTCAGCACGACGCGCGTGAGGCCAGCGCCGGATACCGGTCCTGCCGCTTCCCGGTAGCAGCCCGGAAGCGGGACCGTCACCACCAACACCAAGCGCAGCCACCGACGCACCATGCCATCTCGCTATGTGGTCCACCGGGGATACCCGAACCGTCCCCCGCGCGTCACAGCTGGGGGCCGGGTGACGCATGTGACCTGCCGGGGCCGGGACGGGTATGGTTGACGTGGAGCACGCCGGCGATGCCGACCTGGTGCAGCGGGTGCTGGACGGCGACGCCGGAGCCTATGCAGGCCTGGTGGCGCGGTATCGGGACCGGCTCGGCCGCTATGCGGTCCGGATGCTCGGCAACCAGGCGGATGCGGAAGAGGCGCTCCAGGATACGTTCGTCCGCGCGTACCGCTCGCTCGGGCGATGTACCGACCCGGGGCGGTTCGGGGCCTGGATCTTCGGGATCCTCGTGAACCGGTGCCGTACGGTTGGGGCCCAGCGGGCGCGGCGCGAACGCACCGTCATCCCCGATGAAGGTGCGCTGAGCCGGGCCGCCGTCGGCGACACCGCCGACCGGCACGCGTGGCGGGAGGCGATTGCCTGGGCGATGGCTCGCCTGGCACCCGCTCAACGAGAGGCGTGCGTGCTGATGCATGTGGAGGACCTGAGCTACGAGGAGATGGTCGAGCTGACCGGCGCCAGCGTGCCCGCGCTCAAGATGCGCGTCGCGCGGGCGCGCGAAGAACTGCGACGGCTCCTGGCGGAGGCAGATCGATGAGCCACCAGCGGAACGACCCGATCGAGCGGGCCATCGACACCCTGCGCGAGCCGGTGAAGCTGCGTCCGGACTTCGAGCGCCGCGTGATGGACGCCGTGACCTCCCTGCCGGTACCGCGACGCGCCGGCCCGCTCCGGCTCGTCGCCGGCTGGATGGTCACGGCCCGCACCGTTCGCCTCAGTCCGCTCGGCGGGCTCGCCGCCGCGGCCCTGGTCGTTACGGCCGTGCTCGGCGGGCGCGCGCTCCTGGGTCCCGAAGCGGCACCGCTGGCGCCGCTGGCCGCCGACGGCCGGGCCGTGCAATTCGTCGTGGCCGTTCCCACGGCGGCGACGGTTGCCCTGGTGGGCGATTTCAACGACTGGAACATCGAGGCGACGCCGATGCGGCCGGTACCGGGAGACGGGGTCTGGACCGTCACGGTACCCCTGACGGCGGGGCGGTACCGCTACTCGTTCCTGGTGAACGGCACCGAGTGGTTGACGGATCCGACGGCGCCGCGCACGATGGAAGACGACTTTGGCCGACCCAACTCGGTCGTGACGGTGGGAGGCACGTGATGCGTCACCGACTGCTGACGGCTGTCCTCGCGACCACGGCGCTCAGCGCGTGGTCTGCGCCGGTGCAGGCGCAGGACCCGCGGCTCGCCCGCCGCCTGCCCGACGACGTGCGCATCACGATCGAGGCAGTGATCGACTCCGCCCGCGCACGGGCACTGCCCGCGGAACCGCTCGTAGACCGGGCCCTCGAGGGGGCGGCCAAAGGCGCCGGCGGCGACCGGATCGTGGCCGCGGTGCGTCGGCTCGCGGGTGAGTTGGGCGTCGCGCGCGACGCCCTGGGATCCGCATCGACCAATGCCGCGCTGGTCGCCGGTGCCGCCGCCCTGCGGGCGGGCGCGCGACCGGACGATCTGCGCCAGCTCCGCCAACGCCGGCCCGACCGACCCGTCACCGTGGCAGCCGGCGTGCTGGCCGACCTCGTGGCCGTGGGCGTGCCGCCCGATACGGCAGCCGCAGCCGTGCTGGCCCTTGCCGGGCAAGGAGAGGACGCGGATTACATCGCGTTCCGCCGCAACGTCGAGCGGGACGTGGCGCTCGGCGCCACACCGACTGCAGCCCTCACGGTCCGGCTCACGGGGGAGACGCTGAGCAGCGGCGACGCGGCCGGGCCCACACGAGCACGAAAACCGTAACGCTCCGTCAATCGTGGCGGGAGCGCGGGGCGGGCGGTGGCTGACGGGGATCGTCTGGTCCCTGGCCGCCGCTCCCCCGCTCGCGGCCCAGGCCAGCAGCACCGTGGATGTCGGTTTCTCCGCTGTACGCTATGATGGGTTCCTCGGCTCTGCCGCCGCTTTTCTCGCCCCGGCGCTCCGTTTCGACACGCCCAACCTCAGCGCGCTCGCCCAGGGCAGCTACGTGCTGTTCGAAAGCGGTAATCACATCGTGCAGGGAACGGCCGCCGCCGCGTGGCTGAGCCCGACCGTGCGCGGGGTCCGCGCCGAGATCGGCGCCACGGGTGGACTCAGCGCCTATGCCGACGAGCCGCAGACGGGCTACGCGAGCGCCCGCGCGCGGGCTCACCTCATGGGCCGCGCGCGCGGTGCCTGGCTGGGCGGAGCCGTCGGGCACCTCGCGCTCGACACCACGGGGCGCACGACCCGCGAATTCGCGGCCGGCGGCTGGGTGATCGTGGATCGGGTCGCGTTCGCCGCCACCGCGACGTGGAGCGCCGCGGCCGACACCGCCTACGTGGACGTCACGGCGGGCGCGCACGCCTCCTGGCACGCGGTGGAGGTGGACGGCCTGCTGGGGGCGCGCACGTGGAGCGACGGTGCCGGTGAGGGTGTGTTCGGCGATGTCACCGTACGTCTCCGTCTCACGGCCGCGCTCGCCGGTCAGGTCAGCGCCGGCCGCTACCCCTCGGACCCGGTCCGCGGGACGCTAGGGGGTCGCTACCTCAGTGCAGGGATTCGCCTCACGCCGTTCGGGCCGCGCCGACTCGCGCGCCTCGACATCGCGGACCTGCGCCGGCGGGCGCCGCGTACGCCCGACGACATCGGGCAGTCCGACGCGCCGCGCCTCATCCTCACGGCGGCCGGCCCCGGCCACCGGCTGGTCGTCCGAGCCGGCGGCGCCCAGGCCGTCGAGCTGGCGGGGGACTTCACCGATTGGGAACCGCTCGCGCTCCTGCCCCTCGACGGCGGTTGGTACATCGACCTGGCGCTGTCGCCGGGCGTCTACCGGGTGAACGTGCGCGTCGACGGAGGGCCATGGACCGTCCCAGTGGGCCTCGCGGTGCAGCGCGACGAGTTCGGAGGCAGCGTCGGGATCCTGCTCATCCAGTAGCGCAACGACCCCCCGCCACAGCTGCGCGGCGGAGGGTCGCGAATGTCGCGCCCAGGTCCGTCAGGCCGGCTCGCGCACCACGCGCCGGACGAGACGCCACGCCGCCCAGAGAATCAACGCCACGAGCACGAGCTTCAGCGCCACCATGGCGAAGCCCAGCATCGTCGCGAGCAGCGGCAACACCAGGATCCACAGCACCTGCCAGAGGGCGACGCCCGCCAACCCGACGGCGGCGACGGTCAGAATCGGTCGCAACATGAAACGCCTCGACGAGGGTGTCGGTGGTCCCTACGGAGCGCGCCCGCTCCGGGTTTCCCAATCAGGACGATGGGCCCGCGTCGGTCGCCGTTCGCGCACGCGGCGCGAGACCGAGCTGGTCCACCAGTGCCCGGAACCGAGCGGAGGCGCGCAAGGGGCCGTACGTCGGCCGCGCGGTCAGGAAGGTCAGGCCGTCGTCCACGCCATTCGCGTAGGCCTGTTCGAGCAGGTCGAGGGCGCGGGTCGTGTCCCCGAGCCCCACGTACACCTCCGCCAGCGGCGCCAGCGAGACGAACGTGCCACGGGACCGGGCCGCGAGTATCTCTGCCAAGAGGCCACGGGCCTCCGTGGTCCGGCCGGCGACGGCCAGCGCGCGCGCCAAATCCGTCGGTTGCGGATACTGCTCCCCGGTGCGACGGTACGCGGCAATGGCAGCGTTCAACCGGCCCTGCGCCTCGTAGGCGCTGCCGAGGATGCTGAAGCTGTCCACGAAGGCGGAGTCCAACACCAGCGCACGCCGCGCTTCGGCGATGGCATCCTCCAGGCGCCCCGCGTGATAGTAGACGCGGCCTAGTTCCGTCCGGATGATGAGGGAGAGGGGATCCAGTTCCACCGCCCGCTGCAGCGCAGCGATCGCCTCGGCGTGACGGCCCACTTTCGAGAGGAAGAAGCCATACCACTGATGGCCGGTTGCGTAGCTGGGGTTCAGCGCCAGCGCCCGCCGGAACGCCCGCTCGGCACCCTCCCAATCCCACTCGCTGACCGCCACTTCACCGAGCGAGGTGTAGGCCTCGGCGAGTGAGCTATCGAGGCTCAGCGCCCGCCGCGCGGCCGACCGGGCAAGCGGCACGCCCTCCGTCGGTGCCAGGTGCCTCCATTCGACGAGCAGGATGTAGGCGTCCGCGAGGCCCGAGTACGGCGCGGCGTACGCCGGGTCGATCTCGATGGCCCGCTTGAACTCCCGGATGGCCGCCTCGAACCCGGTGCGGGTCCGTCTGTTCCATTGGAAGCGACCGCGGAGATACGCCTCGTACGCGGCCGGCTGCACGGCGCGGTTGGCCGTCAGCCGCACCCGCTCTTCAGGGGAGACCGCCACGCGAATGCGGTCCGCGATGGCGCGCGCGACGTCCGCCTGGAGCGTCAGCACGTCGACGAGGTCGCGCTCGTAGCTGTCCGCCCACACGTGCTCATCGGAGCGCGCATCCACCAGCTGGGCGGTGATCCGCACCTTGTCGCCGGCCCGCAGCACCGATCCCTCGATGACGCCGTCCACCCCCAGCTCGCGTGCGATCTCAGGCAAGGGTCGGCGCACACCCTTGTAGCGCATGACGGAGGTTCGGGAAATCACCTTGAGGGCGCCAATCTGCGCGAGGTTCGTGATCAGCGCCTCCGTCATCCCGTCAACGAAGTACTCCTGATCGGGTCCCGGCGTCAGGTTCTCGAGTGGCAGCACGGCGAGCGACTCGATGCGCGGCCGGCTGCCGACCCCACGCGTCACGAGGAGCCAGCCGGCGGCGCTCACCACAAGCAGCGTCGCCAGACTGAGGACGCCCAGCGTCCACGGGCGCGCGCGTGCCGCGCCGCGCGCTGGTGCCACCGTCGTGTGGTCGGCGAGGGCGGCGGCCAGCGCGCCTGCCGTCGCGTATCGTTCGTCCCGCGGTTTCGCGAGGGCGCGGGCGACGGCGGCCGCCACCGGTGCTGGCACGTCCGGCCGTACCCCATCCACCGCCGGAGCTTCGGCCGTGAGATGCTGGGCGATGAGGCGTTCGACGTTCGTTCCGTCGAAGGGCGGCCACCCCGTGAGCATTTCGTACAGCACGCAGCCAAGCGCGTAGACGTCGCTGCGCCCGTCGATGTCGGCGACGCCGCTGGCCTGTTCCGGGCTCATGTACACCGGGGTGCCCACGATCATGCCCGCCGCCGTCAGTGTCCCGTCGTCGCCGACGCGGAGCGCGCGCGCCACGCCGAAGTCCGCCACCAGGGCATGGCCGTCCTGGAGCAGTACGTTCTCGGGTTTCACGTCACGGTGCACCACCCCCTGGCGATGGGCGTAGTCCAGCGCCGCGGCGATCTCCCGCGCGATGCGAACGGCATCGGCGACCGGTAGCCGTCCCTCGCGCTCCAGCCGCGTCCGGAGCGTCTCGCCCTCGATGTACGGCATCACATAGTACAGGACGCCGGCTGCCTCGCCCGAGTCGTGGAGCGGGAGGATGTGCGGGTGCGCAAGGCGGGCAACCGTCTCGATTTCGCGCAGGAACCGGGCGGCGCCCACGTTCCGGGCCAGATCCGTCGAGAGGACCTTGATGGCCACCGGGCGGCCGTGTTTGCGGTCGTGCGCCAGGTAGACGGTCCCCATGCCCCCACGACCGAGTTCCCGCTCGATCGTGTAGCGGTCATGCAGAGCGGGGCGCAGGCGTTCGAGTGTCACACGACCATGAGGGACCAGGACCCCTAAGATCGTGCACACCCCGCCCCTACACCAGAGAGGCGCGGGATCCGCCGTGCCGGGCTGCGCGTGCTACAGGCGGGTGACGCTCAGGCCGACATGGAACAGCGTGAGTCGCACGTCGGCAAGCAGCGTCTGATCGTCCCGGAGGTTGGCGAAGAACGAGTTGGAGAACCCCGCAAATGGGGTCAGGGCGTACGCGCGGCCGATACGGACTTCGTACCCCAGGCCCACCATCACGCCGACCGAGGAGGCGGACAGGGCGTCCGTCGAATCGGAGGCTCGAAACCGGGTCATTCCCACCCCGGCCATCACGAAGTAGCGCGTGCGCTCCGGGCTGGGATACCAGTACAGCGTCGGAGCGACGGCCACAAACGTGGACCGGATGCCATCGCTCCCATCCGTCCAACCCTGCACCTCGCCGCCGAGCCGGAGGTGCGCGGACAGCGTCCCGCCGAGGGCGAGGCGGGCCGCCCAGCCGCCGTTCCGGTCGCCGCGGCAGACATCACAGGAGAGCTGGTGCATCCCGGTGCCGACGCCCGCCGACGCCCAGAAGCCGCTCGGCTCCTGCGCGCGGGCCGGAGCGGCGAGGACGACGAGGACGAGCGCCGTACCCACGACGCGTCCGAGGCTGGGTCGAACGTGGTCGAGAAGCATGGGGAAGGACTACAGCGGCGCCCGGCCCCAGGCCGTGACCGACGTCACGGACGTCCGGGCCAGGTCGAAAGAAGTGGCGCACACGCGGATGCACGCCGCCACGGCGGCTGCTCGCCGCACTCTGGCCCGGGGGGTATCTTCGAACCCCAACGAGGAGGCAGACATGGTCGAGACATTCCCGCGTGGCCGCATTGTCTGGCACGAGCTGATGACCACCGATCCGGACGCGGCCGTTCGCTTCTATCGCGGTGTGGTTGGCTGGGACGTCATGCCCTGGGAGCAAGATCGGTCCTACCGCCTCTGGGCCATGCGCGGCGAGCCCTGCGGCGGACTGATGCGGCTTCCCGAGGAGGCGCGCCAAGGAGGGGCCCCGCCGAACTGGATGATGTATGTGGCCGTGCCCGACATCGATCAGACGATGCGCCAGGCGACGGGGATGGGCGGCAAGGTGGTCCACGGGCCGCAGGAGGTCGAAGGCGCCGGTCGGTTTGTCGTGCTGTGCGATCCGCAGGGGGCGGTGTTCGCCGTCATGCGGTCCCCGAACGAGCAAGGCGGCCACGATGGACCGCCGAAGCCCGGTGAGTTTTCGTGGCATGAACTCGCCACGACCGATTGGCGCGCCGCATGGGGGTTTTACCAGGCGCTGTTCGGGTGGGAGAAGATGGACGCCATGGATATGGGCCCCACCGGCGTCTACCAGATGTTCGGACGGAAGGGCCAGATGCTCGGCGGCGTGTACAACAAGCCACCCGACATGCCCGCGCCACCGCACTGGCTGTGTTATGCGATGGTTCCCAACGCGGACGCCGCCGCCGCCACGGTTGCGCGCCTTGGTGGGAGGGTGTTGAACGGACCGATGGACGTCCCCGGCCCCGGGGGTGACCGAATCGCGCAGTGCATGGATCCGCAGGGTGCGGCGTTTGCCATCCACTCGACGGCACAAGCCGTCAAGGCGCCGCCCCCGGCGAAGCCCAAGGCCGCTGCGTCGAAGCCCAAGGCGGCTGCAGCCCCGAAGACCGGGAAGACGGCTCCCAAGAAGACGGTTGCCCGCGCTAAGAAACGCCCCGTGAAGAAAGGGACGCCAGCCTCGAAGCGGCCGGTGAAGAAAGCGGCCCGCCGGCCGGTCAAGAAGCGCTGAGACCCGGGCGGCGCGTGGGCCACGGGAAAGGGGCGTGGCGTTCCGGGGGAGCCGCGCCCTTCCGTCTTTTCCGACGCTGGGAGCCAGTAGTTGTCCATTGGTCAGTTATTAACTGACTCTAGGTCAGTTACTTGGAGGCCTCGTGACCACCCAACCTGACGGTGTCGTGCGCCGCGCGGCCGACGTGCCGGCCAAGGCGGTCGCCGCAGGCGTGGCGACCCAGATGCAGGTCCTCCTCGGCCCCGCCGAGGGGGCCCCGCACTTCGTCTTGCGCCGCTTCATCATGGGCCCGGGAGGAGGCATGCCGACCCACACGAATCAGGTCGAGCACGAGCAGTATGTACTCCGTGGTCGGGCCCGGGTCACCGTGGGCGGGCGGGTGCACGAGGTCGGACCCGACGCCACGCTCTTCATCCCGGCCGGCGTGCCGCATGCCTACCAGGTCGTGGAGGCGCCCTTCGAGTTCCTGTGTGTGGTGCCGAACGCGCCCGATGAGATCCGGTTGGCCGGTGCAGAGGGCTGCTAGCTCGCGGGGCCTGGATCGGCCAGGGCTCGACGCACGGCGGCCGCCAGGTCCGCGGGGGTGAAGGGCTTCCCCAGAAACGCGATGCGCGCGGTCAGCACGCCGCGCCGGACGACGGCGTCCTCGGTGAAGCCCGACGTGTAGAGAACCCGAAGGTCCGGCCGCTCCGCGACCAGGCGATCGGCTAGCGCCCGCCCACTCATGCCCGGCAGCACGACGTCCGTGAACACCAGATGGATGGGACCGGCGTACGTCCCGACGAGCGCCACCGCCTCGTCCGGCGTGGCCGCAGACAGCACCTCGTACCCCAGTGACGCGAGACAGCGGAGCACCACGCGGCGAACATCCGCATCGTCCTCCACGACCAAGACGGTCTCGCCGCCTCCGGGCTCGACGCTCGCCGCCGCCGGGGCGGGCCGCGTGGCGACTCCTAGTGGCACCTCCGACGGGGCCACCCGGGGCACGTAGATCTTGAACGTGGCGCCGTGGCCCACTTCGCTGTAGACCCAGATGTGCCCCCCCGATTGCCGCACGACACCGTACACCGTGGCCAGCCCCAGACCCGACCCCGTGCCGCGCTCCTTGGTGCTGAAAAAGGGCTCGAAGATGCGATTGCGCGTCGCCGCATCCATGCCGACGCCGGTATCACTCACCGCCAGCAGCACATAGGAGCCCGGCTCCGCCTCGGGATGGGTGCGGGCGTAATCCTCATCGAGCTCCACGTTGTCGGTCTCGATGGTGATGCGTCCGCCCTGCGGCATCGCATCGCGGGCATTGACGATCAGATTGGCAAGCACCCGTTCAAACTGCGCCGGGTCGACCCGGACATGCCCTTCGTCGGGGGCCGGGCGGACGCGGACCTCGATGTCCTCGCCGATCAGCCGCTCGAGCAGGGGAAGCGAGTCACGCACCACCGCGCTCAATTGGACCACCACGGGCTGCAGAATCTGGCGTCGACCGAAGGCCAGGAGCTGGCGAGTGAGCGCCCGCGCCCGCTCTGCCGCCTCCCGGATTTGGTGGACCTCCGTCTCGGCGGTCCGGCCCTCGCCCAGGACGCGGATCGCGAATTCCGCCGACCCGAGGATGGCGGTGAGGATGTTGTTGAAATCATGGGCAACTCCGCCGGCCAGTTGACCGACGGCTTCCATCTTCTGCGACTGGCGCAGCTGTTCTTCGAGCGAGCGGCGCTCGGACACATCGGTCGCGACCGCCACGAAGAGCGGCCGCTCACCCTCCGGCCAGTATCGGATCCGGAGCTCGACCGGATACTCCGCTCCGGCCCGCGCCCGGTGGACGGTCTCCAGCCTGACCTCCGCGGCTTTCCCCTCCCGCAGCCGGGCCAGCCGGGAGCGGAACTCCGCCGCATCGAGCTGCGGCGCCAAGTCGAGCGGCGTCATCTGCTGCAGCTCCGCGAAGCTGTACCCCAGCTGGTCGAGCGCCGTCCGGTTCACCAGCTCGAAGCCGAGGTGCTCCGCGTCGAACGCGTACAGCTCATCGGTCGCGCCGTCCACGAGACGCGCCAGTCGAGCGGCCCGCCGGTCGAGCTCTACGGTCTGGACCCGGAGCCGCTCCGCTTCCAGCCGCCGGGCCAGGTCGGCGCGTTCCCGCGACTGCCACAGCAGCGCCCCCCCACTCCACAGCACCCCCACCAACACGAACGCGATCGCCGCGGTGAACCTCGCGTAGCGGCGCGAGTCGGCGAACGCCTCGGCGCTGTCCACCTTCACGACGATGCCCCAGCCGCTGAGGGAATCCCGCTCGGTCGCCGCGAGCACCGGCACCCCACGGTAGTCGTCATACCGGCCGAACCCCTGCTCACCGCGCACGGCCGCCGCCGAGGCGGTGGCCGACGCGCGTGGCGCCACGACAAACCCCTGGCCCTCGGCGAGTGTCGGCGTGAAGACCGCCACGTTGCCATCCGTTGCGCGCACGAGCAGCGCCTCGCCCGACGCCGTTCCCGGGAGTCGGTAAGTCACGAGCGGGTACAGCTCATCCGTGGGGTCGATGACGAGGACCGTGAGCGCCACCGGTGAACCACCGGTCAACCGGTGCACCGGCGCGCCCAGCGCCAGCCGGGCGACCGCGGCATCGGATCCGAGCACCAACAGCCGCGGCCGCCCGGCCCGTCCGGCGACCGCGAGGTCCGCCGCAATGCCCGGGTCCAACGGTGTCTGGGCGTGGCTGGAGGCGAGTGGGCGCCCGGCCGAATCCAGCAGGTAGATCGCCGTGTAGCCGTAGCTCTCGGCCACCGTGCGGAGCCAGGCGTCGAGCTCGGCCTGGAGGCGGAGACGCGCGGGTCCCGTCGCCCCAAGGAACTGCTGCACCGCGGGGCTCGAGCCGAGCGCCCGCGTGTCCCCATGCCGCTCGCGCCACCACGTCTCCAACAGCTCCACCCGCAGCTCAGCCGCGGTGGTGACCCGGCTGCTCCAATAGGTCTGCTGGGCGCGATACTCGCGCTGCACGAGGGACCACGCCAGCACCACCACCGCGATCGTGGCCACCACGAGCACCGCCAGCGTGAGGCGCCGGGTCGGCTGACGGGGGGTGGGGCGGGGTGGCGGCACGGACGGCCCTCACGGTGGCAGGATGCGTCGAGGAAGCCTCCCCGCTAACACCGCCCCTGAGGGGAGGCGATGTCAACCTGAACGCGGCTTGGAAAGGACGAGGGGGCGCGTGCTCCGCGCCCCCTCCCCCGGTCAACTCGGCGTCGCTGCTCAGTGACCGCCGGCCGGCAAGTTCTCCACGAGGTAGCGTGTGAGCAGCGAGAACACGTGCAGCGTGGTGCCGCGGCCCTCGCAGATGCAGTGACTCCGGTTGGGATACGCCACGTAATCGAACCGCTTCCCCAGCTCGATCAACCGGTTCACGAGGCGTTCCGTTCCCTGCCAATGCACGTTGTCGTCCGCCGTGCCGTGGACCACGAGCAGTCGGCCCGCGAGGCCCTCGGCGTGATGGATGGCCGAGGCGCGCGCGTAGTTCGCCGCGTCGTCCGGCAGGAGCCCCATGTAGCGCTCCTGGTAGATCGTGTCGTAAAGCGTCTCGTCCGGCACCGGGGCGACGGAGAGACCGACGTGATACACGTCGGGGTAGCGGAACATGGCCTGGAGCGTGGCCGAGCCGCCGCCGCTCCAACCCCACACGGCGACACGGGTCGAATCGAGAAATGGGCGCGTGCGCGTCAGCTGCCGCACCGCGTCGGCCTGATCCGCGCTGGTGATCACCCCGATCTGACCGTACGCTGCCTTGCGCCACGCCCGGCCCCGCGGGGCCGGGGTCCCGCGGTTGTCCACGCTCGCCACCACATACCCCATGTCCGCCAGCATCCGATGCCACAGGCCCTGTGGGCCGAACCACGCGTCGCGCACGGTCTGACCCGCCGGCTCCGTGTAGACGTACATCAGCAGGGGATACCGCTTGGCGGGATCGAAGTCCTTCGGCCGGATCATCCACCCATCCAGCTCCACGCCCTCCGCCACCGGCACGCGGAAGAACTCGGTGGGCCGATGGATCAGCGCGGCCGTGGCTTGGCTGGTCTGCTCACGCGAAGCCAGGACGCGGACGACCTCGTGGCCGGGCAGCCGGACGAGATCCGTCTGCGTGGGCAGATCGAACGCGGAGTGGCTGTGGATCGCGAGCCGTGCGTCCGGCGACAGTGTGTACGAGTGCGAGCCGGGCTGGTTCGCCGGCGTGAGGCGCACGGGGCGCCCCCCCGCCAGTGGCACGCGGAACAGGTAGCGCTGCGTGGCGTTGTCGGGGGAGGCGGTGATGTACACCCATCCGCCGGGCTCGTCCACGGCGACCACGCTGACCACATCGTAGTTCCCGGGCGTGATCAGCTTCGTCTGCCTTCCGTCGCGCGCAATCGTGTACAGGTGGCGCCAGCCGTCCCGCTCGCTGACCCACAGCAGCCGGCGTCCGTTGTCGAGCCACCGCCAGTCGTCCACGACGTCGAGCCAGGCCGCATCCCGTTCGACGAACAACTCGCGGACGGCTCCGGTGGTCGCGTTCGCCAGGAGGACCTGATTGGTGTTCTGTCGCCGGTTCATCCGCTGGAGTACGAGCTCCCCGGTTCCCGCCCACTCCAAGCGCGGCAGATAGTTCTCGCGCGGATCGTCGGGGAGTTGGACCCACGTGACCGGCCCGCCCGTCGCCGCCACGACTCCGGCGCCCACGGCCGAGTTGGTCGTGCCCACCTTGGGGTACTGAAACGTGATCGTGTAGGGATACAGCGAGTCGGTGTTGTTGATCATCATGAAATTCCGCACCCCCGACATGTCAAACCGCCAGAAGGCGATCCGGTCCCCGTCGGGCGACCAGCGGAATCCGTCGCGCAGGTCGAACTCCTCTTCGTAGACCCAATCGCTGGTGCCGTTGACGACGGAGTCCGATCCGTCGCTCGTGAGTCGGGTGATGGCACCGTCACCCAAGTTCTCCACGTACAGGTCGCCCTGCCGGACGTAGGCGACCTTGTCGCCGGCCGGCGAGAACTTGGCGAACATCAAGGACGCTTCGGGCGCAGCGGCCCCTCCGAGCTTGCGCAGCTGGCCTGTCCCCCGGTCGAGGACCCAGTAGTCCCCGCGCGTGTTGCGGCGCCACACGCGCCGGGTGTTCGTGAACAGCAGCAGCTTGGCCCGGTCGGGCGTGAACACGAAATCCTGCGGGACCAACCCGGCCGAGTCGCCGGCTGGCACGAGCTGCCGCGCGCTCACGAAGACCTGCGAGCTGCCGCTCGCCGCATCGACCCGCACGAGATTCACGCCGCGCGGCTGGGTCGAGCGCTCCGTCGTCACGTACGACGTCCCATCCAGCCACTCGGCGGGGCCGAACCGCTCCCCGAAGAACTCACCGGAGGCGTAGATCCGCCGGAGCATGTCTTCGCCGGGTTGCTGCGCCGCGGCGTGCGCCACCATCGCGGTTGCACCGAGCGCCACGAGCGTGGCGCGCACAGACCATCGAATCGTCATTCCTCGCCCCTTCCCCACGTGTTGGTCGTCCATCCCATGCATGCATGTCGTCCTCGGCGACGCCGGAAGATCGCTGGACGGGCCGGGGATGCACCAGCCGGTCCCGCATCTTGTGCGGCGCGCCGCCGCGCGGCACTCTCCCGGTCACCCCCAGCGGAGCGTGGCTGATGGCGACAGCCCCGGAAGCGCCGGAGATCGCGCCGGGCGAGCTGGCCCGGGCGTTGGAAGCGAACGCGCCGATCCAGGTCGTGGACGTTCGCGCGCCGCAGCGACTCGCGGCCGGCCGGATCGAACCCGTGCCCGAGAGTCGCTTCCACAACATCGTCGGGTCGCGGCTGGTCCGTCATCGCCGGCTGGAGGACGCGGGTCTGGATCCGGAGATTCCCATCGCGGTGGTGTGCGGTCACGGGAACGACAGCCGGACCCTGGCCCGGCATCTCAACCGGCTTGGGGGCCGCGCACGCTCGCTGCAGGGCGGCATGGCGGCCTGGATGCAGCTCGTGCTGCCGCGGCCCGTGGCGGCCCCGCCGTCGCTCGATCGGCTCGTCCAGCTCGACCGGGTCGGCAAGGGCGCGCTGGGGTACGCGCTGCTGAGTGGCGGCGAGGCGCTGCTCGTGGATCCACCGCTCGCGGCCGACGCGTATCGCCGGGTCCTGGCGGAGCAGGGCGCCCGGCTTGTGGGCGTGGCCGACACCCACGTCCATGCGGACTACGTGAGCGGCGCGCCGGCCCTCGCGCGCGAGTTCGGCGTCCCGTACCACCTGCATCCCGCCGATACCGTGTATCCCTACGACAACACCCCCGGTCGACTCGACGTCCGACCGATTGCGGACGGTGACCGGCTGGCCGTCGGCCGCTGCCGCGTGCGTGTCGTACACACGCCGGGACACACCGAGGGCAGTGTCACCTACGTGATCGACGACGGCGTGGCTCTGACGGGCGACTTCCTGTTCGTCCAGTCGATCGGACGGCCGGACCTGGCGGGCCGCACGGTTGACTGGACCCCACGGCTCTGGGCCAGCGTCGAGCGCGCGCGCAGCGAATTCCCGCCGGATCTCGTGATCCGTCCGGCGCATTACGCGGGCGAGCCCGAGCGCGAGCCGGATCGGTCGGTTGGGCGGACCTTCGCGCGACTCCTGTCGGAGAACGTCGCACTCCAGTTCCGCGACGGCGCCGCGTTCGCCCGCTGGGTCGAACAGCAGGCGGGGAGCTTCCCGGAGTCGTACCGCACCATCAAGGCGATCAACGTGGGACTGCACCCCATCGATCCCATCGAGGTCGAGGCCCTCGAGTTCGGCAAGAACGAGTGCGCGCTGGGCGGCCGTTGAGCCCATTTGGGCCCCGAGCGCCCGCGCCATCGCGCGGTTCGCCGAAGCCCCCTCTAGCGGATCGCGGTGCGAGAGCGTACATCGTCTCGGTGACCATGAAGTCCCCCGAGAACGACCGTCCGCTGGCCCTCGATCGCCGCCGCACCGATCGTCGCGGCCACGCCGAGCGCCGGGTTGCGGTGTTGCCGTTTCCCGGGGAGCGGCGCGGCGCACGCGACCGGCGGCTCGGGGTGGACCGTCGGGTGGCCGACCTCGACCCGCGCGACCAGCTCCACACCGCGCTCGAGTTGCTGTTCGAGGTCGTCGAGCGCAGCGGACTCGACGACATCGCCCTGCAGCAGCTCGACGGCGCCATCCTCCGCGTGCGCGTCGCCCTCGACCGCCTGGAGACCCGCGTCCCCTGATTCCCAGCGTCGCAACGCCCGCGTGAGGCCAGCCGTACACTAGAGGATGATGGCCCGCAGACCCGCGACGAGGTGGCGCTGATGCTGAGACCGATCCTTGCACGGATCGTGGCGGCCCGCGAGGACGAGCTGTCGTCCGTGCTGTGGGCGACCGCCTACGGCTTCTGCATCCTGTTCGCCTACTACATCCTTCGCGCGGTCCGCGACGAGATCAGCTCCGCGGACCGCGGCAACCTCCAGATCCTCTGGACCGCCGTCTTCCTCGTCATGCTGCTGGCGGTGCCGCTCTATTCCTGGGTGGCGGCCCGCTACCCGCGCGGCGTATTCGTGCCCCTCGCCAATCGGTTCTTCATCGCCAATCTCGTGCTGTTCTACGCCGCGCTCACGCTGCTGCCCGTCTCCCTGCGCCCGTGGATCGACCGGGCCTTCTACGTCTGGGCGAGCGTCTTCGCCCTGTTCGTGGTCACGGTGTTCTGGGGATTCATGGCCGATTGCTTCCGCAACGAGCAGGGCAAGCGGCTGTTCGGCTTCATCGCCGTCGGCAGCTCGCTCGGCGGGATCGCGGGCTCCGCCGTGACGGCCTCACTGGTCGAACTCGCGCCGGCGTTCAGCCTGCTCCTCGTGGCCTGCGTGCCGCTCGAACTGGCGTCCTGGTGCGCGGGCGTCCTGCATCGCCGCTTTGGTGGCGGCGCCGATGCCACGCGCGCCGCGAACCAGCCGCTGGGCGGGAACGCCTGGAGCGGCATCCGCGTGATCTTCCGCTCGCCGTATCTGCTCGGCATTGCCGGGTACATCGCCTTGATGACGTTCGCCTCCACGGTGCTGTACTTCCAGCAGGCGCACCTGGTCGGCGAGGCCGTCACGGACCGAGCCGCGCGCACTGCCCTGTTCGCCCGGATTGACCTGTGGGCCAACGCGCTCACGATCCTGCTGCAGACGTATCTCACGGCGCGCATCATCCGGGCCATCGGGATGGCGATGAGTCTGCTCCTCCTGCCCGCGGCGCTGAGCCTGGGTTTTCTGGGCCTCGGCGCGTATCCCCTGCTCGTCGTCCTCATCGGACTGCAAGTGTTCTATCGCTCGGTGCGCTATGGCCTCGCGAAACCCGCGCGGGAGGTTCTGTTCACCGTCGTGAGCCGGGAAGAGAAGTACAAGTCGAAGGCGTTTCTGGATGCCGCGGTGTACCGCGGCGGCGATCTGGTGAGCGGCTGGCTCTACACGGGCCTGGCCGCGCTCGGCCTCAGCGTCGGCGCCATCGCCTTCGTCGCGGCCCCGGTGGCAGCCGTCTGGGCCGTCGTCGGATTCCGCCTGGGAACCGCCCAGGAACACCGCGCCCGTACCGGGACCCCCGAGACCGCGGCGACTCCCAGCCCCGCACCGTCCTGACCCGCGCTCGCCGTCCCGTGCGCGGCCGGGCCGCGGCCGGGCCGCCAGACTGGCCCTGCGCCGTCCCACGGCGTATGCTACACGCCCCGGTGTTCCAGACAGATTCCCCGCTTCCTGAAGCGCCGTCCCATCGGCGTCCGGTTGCGTCCGTCCCCGCGCGGGACCGACGGAGCGGCTCCTGCCGTCGCGTGCGCCGATGACGCAGCAGCCGGCACCGCGGCCCGGGGCCGACCGCGCGGATATCCCGCCGGACCTGCGCACGGCGCTGCTCAACCTGAGCACGCGCATTGCCGAGGCGCCCGACGAGGACGCCGTGTGTCAGAGCGTGGTGCAGGCCCTGCATCACCAGGCGTTCGGCTTCGACGGGGTCGGCTTGTACCTGGCGGGCACCGCGGCCTTCGAGCCGGCGTTGCGCGCGGCGGCCGGCACATTCGCGGACGCCAAGGACGGCGGATCCGAACTGCGATTCCCGCTGCGCCTCGAGCAGAGCGCGATCGGCGAGCTGGTCGTGCGCCGCGGCCGCGAGCTTTCCTTCAGCAAGGGCGACCTCGAGATCCTCGCCGCGGCGGCCAACCAGGCGAGCATCGCCATCGCCCGGGCTCGGCTCCTCGATGCCGAGCGCAAGCGCCTCGGTGAGCAACGCGCCCTCCTCGACACCCTGGCCGATCTCTCCGGCCAGCTCGAGCTGGACAAGCTGCTGCACGCCGTGCTGGAGCGCGCGGTCGACCTGCTGAGCGTGACGGGCGGCGAACTCGCGATCTACGACGAACGCAGTCGAGAGCTCGTGATCGCGGCAAGCCACAACATGCCCACCAACGCGGTCGGCTCGCGCATGGCGCTCGGCGAAGGGGCCATGGGCCGGGTCGCCGAGACGCACGAGCCGCTCATCATTCCGCGGTATCAGGAATGGGCCGGCCGCTCCGCCCAGTACACCCAGAACACGGTCCAGTCGGTGATGGCGGCGCCGCTGCTCATCGGTGACCGGCTCGTCGGGGCGATCGCGAGCGTCCACGCCGATCCGGCCCACACCTTCGGCGAGGGCGACCTGCGGCTGCTCGGCCTGTTCGCGGCGCAGGCGGCCATCGCGATCGAGAACGCGCGCCTCTATACCGTGGAGCGCGAACGGGCGACGGAGCAGGAGGCGCTGCTCGACTCGCTCGCCGACCTCTCGGGCGAGCTCGAGCTCTCGAAGACCCTCCAGGCCGTCCTCGTCCGGGCCGTGAACCTGCTCGACGTCACCGGCGGCGAGCTGGCCATCTACGAGGAGGGAGCCGAGACCCTCGTCGTGATGGCCAGTCACCACATGGAGACCAACGCCGTCGGGACACGCATGGCGATCGGCGAAGGCGCCATGGGCCACGTGGCCAAGACCCACGAGCCGCTCATCATCCCCCGGTATCAGGACTGGGAGGGCCGTTCGGCCCAGTACACGCAGAGCTCGGTCCAGTCCGTAATGGCCGTGCCGCTCATGATCGGGTCGCGACTGGTGGGCGCGCTCGCCAGCGTGCACTCGGATCCGAAACGGGAGTTCAGCGACGCGGACTTGCGCCGCCTCACGATGTTCGCCCCCCAGGCCGCCATTGCCATCGAGAACGCCCGGCTGTTCACGGCGGAGCGGCGGCGGGCGGGCGAACAACGCGCACTGCTCGACACGATGAAGGACCTCTCGGGCGAGCTGGAGCTGAGCAAGGTCCTCCAAGGCGTGTTGCAGCGCGCCGTGACCCTCCTCGGCGTGACCGGGGGCGAGCTCGCCACCTTCGACGAAACTCAGCAGACCCTGGTGGTGGCAGCCTCCCACAACCTCGAGACCGATGCGGTCGGCACGCGCATGCGCCTGGGTGAGGGCGCCATGGGCCACGTCGCCAAGACCCACGAGCCGCTCATCATCCCCCGCTACCAGGAATGGCAGGGACGTTCGCCCCAGTACACGCAGAGCAGCGTGCAGGCCGTCATGGCCGCACCGCTCCTCATCGGGAGCCGGCTCGTGGGCGCGATCGCCAGCGTGCATTCCGACCCGCATCGCGTCTTTGGCCCCGAGGACCTGCGGTTGCTGCAGCTGTTTGCCCCCCAGGCGGCCATCGCGATCGAGAATGCCCGCCTCTACGCCGCGCAGCAGCGCTACTTCGAGAGCCTCGTCCTCAACAACCCCGTGGCGATCGTCAACCTCGACCTCGACTTCAACATCATCTCCTGCAATCCGGCGTTCGAGCGCCTATTCGGCTACAGCGAAGCGGAGATCCTCGGGCAGAACCTCGACCGGCTCGTCACCACCGAGGCCACCCTGGCGGAGGCACAGGCCTACACCGGCGAAGCGGTGGAGGGGCGCACCTCCGGCGGCACCGGAAAGCGACGCCGTCGAGATGGCAGCTTCGTGGATGTCGAGATCTTCGCCATTCCCGTGTTCGTGGGTGAGACCCGGGTCGGGATGATGGCGCTGTACCACGACATCACGGAGTTGTTGCAGGCGCGACGCGAGGCGGAGGCGGCCAATGCCGCGAAGAGCCAGTTTTTGGCCAGCATGAGCCACGAGCTCCGCACGCCGCTGAACGCCATCATCGGCTACAGCGAGATGCT
>JBFGDF010000023.1:0-29639 GCA_041580775.1 Gemmatimonadales bacterium | reverse complement strand
GGATCTGCGCCAGCTGTTCTGGCTGGCGGTGGTCGAGAATCTGGGGTATCGCCAGCTGAACTCTCTATGGCGCGTGCGGGGCCTGTTCACGGCCCTCCTCCGTTCGCGCCGCTGGGGCAGCGCCCCGCGGAAGGGGTTCGACTCCCCCGCCGCCGAGGACGTGCCCGAGCAAGCGGCTGCCTAGCCGGTCGTGTCCGGCGCGCCGAGCCGGGCCCGGAGCAGCGCGCCGATCTCCTTCACATCGCTCGCGACCACCGTATGCGGCGCGCCGGGGTGCACGCGCAGGGTGACCTCGGCGCCCGCCGCCTTGAAGACCCGGGCGGTCTCCCGCACCCGCACCAGCGGGACATGCGGATCGATGTCGCTCGTCGACAGGAAAACCGGGACACCGTCCAGCCCCACCGGTCGTGGCCAGGGCGTGCCGGGTGGGCCAAGCAGGCCCCCGGTGAGGCCGATGACGGCGCCGTAGCCCCGCGGGTGGCGGGCGGCGTACTCGAGCGTCAGACAGGCGCCCTGGGAGAACCCGAGCAGTGCGACGCGCCGGGGTGGCAGGCCGGCGTGCAGGGCGTGCTGCACGGTGCGGTCCACGGCGCGCAGCGCCGAGGAGAACCAGGGCTCGTTCTGCGGCACGGGCGCGAGGAACGGAAACGGATACCAGGTGTGACCAATGGCGCCGGGCGCGAGGCACGCGAGCTCCGGCAGCCCGAGCACCGCCGCGAGCCCGAGCATGTCCTCGGGCGTGCCCCCGCGGCCGTGCTGGAGGACGAGACCCCCCGGGGCGCCCGCGAGCGGAGCGCCGGCAGTCCGCACCTGTGCGCCCGCGTGGGGATCGATCACTGCAGCCACCGGTCGCGATGCTCCGCCACGAACGCGTCGTCAGTGAGGTGCGGGTAGCAGGTGCGCACGCGGTCGATCGCCTCGCGCTGTCCCGGTGACAGGCCTTCCGCAGGATCGAGACACCAGGTGCCGGCGAGCAGACCCTGCCCGCGCAGGATCTCGTGAATGCCCGGCAGACACCCGGCGAAGCGGTGTGCCGCATCGAAGATGGCGGCATTTGCGTCGGTGAGCTCCGCGGCAAGCGTCAGCAGGCGGGCCGGCACGACCCCACGCCGGGCGGCGGCGCGGCAGTCGGCGTGGATCTCCACGGCCCGGCGCGTCCAGACGGCCCACTGGCCCAGCAGTCCCCCGACGAGATGCACCGGGTCGGCCGAGGCCGCAAAGCGATAGGGGGTGACGAGGTCGAGGACGATGTGGTCGTCGTTACCGGTGTAGAGTGCGAGATCGCCGGCGCGGCCGGCCTCGGCCACCGCCCGCACCACTTCCAGCGTCCGGTAACGATCGAACGGCGCGATCTTGATCGCCACGACGCCGGGGACCTCGATGACCCGCTGCCAGAACGCGAGCGGCAGGTCGCGCCCCCCGACGGCCGGCTGCAGGTAGAACGCGATGACCGGCAGGACGTCGGCGACCGTCGCGACGTGCGCAACGAGGCCCTCGATGGGGACCTCGTCCAGTCCGCCGAGGCTCACGAGCGCCGCCTCATAGCCGAGACCCCGAGCGAGCGCGGCCTCGCGCACCGCCCGGTCCGCCGGCCCGCACACGCCCGCCACGCGCACCGGGGCTGGTGCCGCCGCGTGCGCCATCTCCTCGGCAGCGAGCGCGAGCACGGGTTCCAACAGCCCGTGCCGCGGGTCGCGGATGGCGAATTGGGTCGTGTGGACACCCACCGCGAGGCCGCCGGCGCCGGCGGCCAGGTAGTAGCGGGTCAGCGCGCGCTGCCGCCGCTCGTCGAGCCGCCGCTCGGCGGTGAGCGCGAGTGGATGGGCGGGAATCGCGAGCCCCTCCCGCAGCCGCGCGAGCCAGGTCCCCGGGGGTTCCGTCAGAAGCGTCCCTCCCGCTCCTCGTAGTGCGTCGGCTTGTCCAGGGATCGTCCCCCCGACTCGATCCACGCTGCGACCCGATCGATCATCTCGTCCAGGCCCACGGGCGGTGGGCCGAACAGCGCGCGACAGCGGGCGGCGTTGCTCAGCAGGGCCGTCGGCCGTTCGGTCCCGACGAACACGGGGGCGCTCCCGAACCGGCGCCCGAACCGGGTCGCGAGGTCGCGCACCGAAACCACGTCGGTGCCGGTCACGTTCAGGACGATGGGCGGCACGGCACAATACGCGAACGCCCGGATCGCGATGGCGTTCGCGTCCCGCTGCCAGATGACGTTCACGTGACCCATGGCGAGCGCGATCGGCTCCCGCCGCCGCACCCGGTCGGCGATGTCCCGCAGCACGCCGTACCGGGGCTCGACCGCGTAGTTGATCCGGAGGAGCGCCATCGGGGTGCCGTTGCGGCCCGCCAGATGGGTGAGCACGCGTTCGCGCCCCAGCGCCGATTGCGCATACTCGCCCTCGGGCCCCACCGGGTCGGTCTCCGCCGAGCCGCCACCGCCTACCGGGGTCAGGGGGTACACGTTCCCGGTCGAGAACGCCACCAACCGCGCGGCGGCGAACCGCTGCGCCACGAGCCCGGGGAGCAGCACGTTGGTGGCCCACGTGGCCGCCGGGTCGGCGGTACTGCCGAACTTCTGGCCGGCCATCAACACCACGTGCGGAGCGTCCGGCAACGCCGCCAGGGCCGCAGGGTCCAGGAGATCGCAGGTGACCGTACGGATGCCGTCGCGCTCGAGCGCCTGCCGCACTCCCGGCACCGAGAACCGGGCGGCGCCGATGACCCGACCGGCGGTGCCCGCCTCCCCCCGTGCGCGGTGCAGGAGCCGGAGCAGGCTCGGTCCCATCTTGCCGCTGCCGCCGAGCACCAGCACGTCGCCGGCGAGGTCACGCGCCGCCGCGATCACCTCGGCGGTGGGTTGGGACAGGACCTCCTCCAGCGCGCGGTCGGGATTTCGCGACGGACGTTCCCTTGCCGGGTCAGGCATGCGGGTGTATTTGGTAGCTGGAGACTCGTCAGGCAAGGGGGCGGAATGGCGGAGATGGATCGAAAGAGCCACGCGCTCGACCCGGTGCGGCAGGCGCTGCAGGCGTTCGAGGCGGCGGTCGTGCAGCGGGAGAAGCTCTCCCTCACCGAGAGCAAGGTGATGCGGCAGCAGGAGGCCGACCGCGCGCGGGAGCGCGTGATCGAGGAGATCATGGAATTGGTGCGAACGACGATCCGGGAGCGGGAGGCGGGAACGAAGCGCTGACTCCGGCCGGCGCCGGGGCGGAGGCCCCGATCAGTTCTTGTGCCGGAAGGTGATGCGGCCGCGGCTCAGGTCGTACGGCGACACCTCGACCGTCACGCGGTCGCCCTGCAGCACACGAATGCGGAACCGGCGCATCTTGCCGGCGATGGTGGCGAGGACGACGTGCCCGTTTTCCAGTTCCACACGGAACGTGGCGTTGGGCAGCACCTCTTTTACGGTGCCTTCGAGAACGATCGAGTCTTCCTTCGACATACCATTCCGTAGAAATGAGACCTCGATAACATAGTGCATCGCGCGGGCCCGCGCCTCCCGGGGACCACGCGAATCGGGCCGCCCCGAGGGTCTCGGAGCGGCCCGGTGGGGCGCGACGCCCCGTCGGCGCTCAGGCGCCGACTTTGGTGACGTTCTGGGCTGCCGGGCCCTTCTCGCCCTGGACCAGATCGAACTCGACGCGGTCCCCCTCGACCAGGGTGCGGAACCCGCCCATCTGGATCGCCGAGTGGTGCACGAAGCAGTCCTTCTCTCCGTTGTCGGGGGTGATGAAGCCGAACCCCTTCGCGTCGTTGAACCACTTCACCTTGCCGGTGGTACGCATACCCGTACTCCACCCTCCTGATGTGGTGCGTCGTCGGAGACGGCCTTTGCCGCACCTGCCGACTACTCGAGTTTGCGCGGTCTCAGTGCCCCCGCGGCGGGCATCGCTGGTGTGCGACGGCTAGTAGGGTAGCGACGCCGGCGAGCGCTGTCAAAGCGGGACATCGCCCGATGGCGCGCCGTAGCGCAGCCGCACGAGCCGGGGCGGGCCGCTCCCTCCCACCGTGACGACGAACAGGCCGTCATACTCGCCATCCGCGATCGCCGGGGGCTCGGCCACCCCGAGGGCGCCGAGCAGCGCGGGGGTCGTGTTGCTGTGCCCGACGACGAGCACGGTCTGCCCGGCGTGGCGCTCGCGCAGCAGGGCCGCCAGGTCCGTGGCATACGTCGCCGAGGCCGTCTGCTCCCGCAGGGGCACCCCTCGCGCCTCGGCCACGGGGCGGCCGGTCTCCCGGGTGCGGATGAACGGCGTGACGTACACCGCCTCGATCGCCTGGTCCTGCAGGGTCCGGACGAGGGCCTCGACGCGGGCCACGCCGGCCGCGCTCAGCGGCGGGTCGCGGGAATCGTCCGTCTTCTCCGCGTGCCGCACGAGAATCACCGTGGTGAGCGGGGCGGGGACGGGCGCCGGGGACGGCGGCGGCGCGCACCCGAGGAGCGTGCCCACTCCCAGCGCCAGCCACCAGCCGCGGACGCGCCGTGAATCCTCCCCATGCCACCCCGGCTCCTTCAGACAGGCGGTTCTGGCGTTGCCACCCCAATCGTGTCTCTTCAAGGAGTTCTTCATGCTGGCTCGGCTCTTTCCCTCCAATGTGCACCCCGCGGAGCGAGCGGCGCGTGTGCTGCTCGGCCTCGGCGCACTGTCACTGGCGTTCGTGGGTCCCAAGACTCCGTGGGCCTACCTTGGGCTGGTGCCTCTGGTCACCGGCTTGCTCGGTAGCTGCCCCGCCTACACCCTATTCGGGATCAGCACCTGCCCGAGAAAGGCGCATTGACCGAATCCGACGCCGCGTTGCTCATGCACTCCGCTGCCGGTGACCGCTCCGCCTTCGACCGATTCGTGGAGCGGCACCAGGCCGCGGTCATGCGGCTGCTGCTCGTTGGGGCCGACTCCCCGGACGACGCCGAGGACGCTTTGCAGGAGGCGTTCCTGGGCGCGTGGCGCTCCGCGTCCACCTTCGCCGGCACCGCGTCGGCCCGCGGATGGATACTCACGATTGCGCGGAACGCGCTGCGCCGCCAGTACCGGCGGCGCGTGGGCGAGCCGTCGGAGTTCGTCTCGCTCGACGAGTTGGGGCGCAGCGCGGGGTGGGGCAGCGAGGATCCCCCGGACGCCGTCTACGCTCGGGTCGAGACGCGCGAGCGCCTCGCCGCCGCCCTGCGCGGCCTGCAGGCGTCGGATCGCGAAGTGCTCGTGCTGCGCGATCTCGAAGAACTGTCGGGCGAGGCGACCGCCGCTGCGCTGGGGATCACGGTGCGTGCCATGAAGAGTCGGTTGCACCGCGCGCGGTTGCGGCTTGCCGCCGAGTTGAGGGGGCAGCATGCCGGAGCCTGATCGGATCGTGGCGGGACTCAGCTGCCGGGAAGTGCTGGCGGACTTGTCGGACTACGTCGACGGCGAGCTGCGGCGCGCGCGCGTGACCCAGATCGAGGCCCATCTCGCCGGCTGCGACTGGTGCGAGCGGTTTGGCGGCGAGTTCAGCACGGTCGTGCGAGCCTTCCGGCTGGGCCTGCGGGAACCCACGCCCCTCGACGATCCCGTGGCGCACCGCCTGCGCGCCCGGCTGGACCGGGAGCTGCCTGCCGCCCCCTGACGCCTCAGAGCTGCTTGCTGAACCGGTTCAGGAAGGCGCGTTCCTCGGGCGTGAGGCTCGCCATTCCGCCCGCCGAGATCTTCTCGAGCACGCGGTCGAGCTCGTCCCGGTTCAGCGGATGGAGGTCGTCGCGGCGGATCCGCTTCCAGCGCTGTAGCTCGTCCGTGCCGGGACTCCGCGTCGGCGTGGGCGCGGGACGAAACCGGGCGCGGACGGCGGCCGCCTGGACCTCGATGAACTTGAGATAGAGGTATCCCCCGAGAAAGCCGCCAAGATGGGCGAAGTGGGCGATGCCGCCCGAGCCGCCGGTGAAGCCGGCCCAGAGGGAGAGGGCCGTGACCGCCACGACCAGCACCCGCGCTTCCACCGGGAGAATGCCCCAGATGTAGATCCGCTCGCGCGGGTAATAGCGGGCGAAGGCGAAGAACACGCCGAAGACCGCGCCCGACGCACCGATGATCAGTGCACGGGGGGTGAGGATCGACAGGGCCGCCCCCGCGATGCCGCTCGCGAAATACAGCAACAGAAACCGCCGTGACCCCAGTCGCGCCTCGATCCGCGGACCGAAGAAGAACAACCCCAGCATGTTGAACAGCAGGTGCCAGAGGTCGCCGTGGAGGAACATGTACGTCACCGGGGTCCACGGGCGGACCAGCACCGCCGCGGGCAGGAGCCCCAGCAGCAGCGTCACCGTGGGGTTGAACAGCTGCTGGAGCAGGAAGACGCCGGCGTTGGCGAAGATGAGGCGGGTGACCCAGGGTGTCAGCATGGCTCAGTCGGTGATCGCCGCGCGCCCGATGGTGTTGGCGTCCGTCCCGAACCAGATGGTGCGGGTGGCGGCGTGGTACACCATGTGACGCACGCTGCCGGCCCCGCTCGGGATGGGGACCGGCTCCGCGAACGACTCCGTGCCGGAGTCGAACGCGACGAACCGGTTGGGGCGCGGGCCGGTCTCGACGAGCCAGATCCGATCGCGCTCGTCCACCGCCATGGCATAGGGCAGCGCGCCCGCGCCGGCCGGCAGGCGCCACTCGCGGAATGCCCCGGAGCCCGGGTCGTACCGGCCGAGGTACCCGCCCGCATAATCGCCGTACCACACGGCGCCATCCGACGTCAGCACCAGGCGACGGGGGCGGGCGTCGGCGCGCGGGAGCGTGATCTCCCGCAGCGCGAGCGTGGCCGGATCCACCGTCGCGAGCTTGTTCGTGCCGAACAGCACGATCCATGGCCGTCCGCCCGGCTCCACGACGATCCCGTACGGGCGGGCGCGGGGCGTCGGCACGGGCACCACGCGCACCGCGCGGCTCGCCATCGTGAGGCGCCCGACGTAGTTGCTCTGCTGGGCCGTGAACCAGATGTGTCCGGCGCCGTCGAACACCAGCGTGTGCGGGTCCTGCACGCCGTCGGGCATCGGGATCGTGGTGATCGCGCCGGTCGCGGGGTCGAGACGGCCGATGTGTGCCACGCGATTGCCCGCGTACCACACGATCCCGTCCCGGCCCACGATCAGGTTGTGGGGTCCCGTGCCCGGCGCGAGGTCGTGCTTGGTGAACGCCCCGGTGGCGGGGTCGAGCATGGCTGCATAGTGCCCCGTCTGCCCGACGAACCAGACCTTCCCATCCGGCGCCACGTCGGGGTCGCGGGGCCGCGACTGCTCCCAGGGCACCGGCCATTCCTTGACGTCCACCGTCGGTCCAGCGATGAGCAGCGCGACGGTGGCCAACAGCAGTGTGCGAATCACGGGGCCTCCTTCCCCTGATGAGCCGTGGCTGGGAAGCCGAAAGATGGGAGCGGGACGCGGCACGCGCTACCGTGGATTCCGGTCACGGCATGCGGCTCGCCCTTGCCGGACGCCGCGGTAGATTGTCCTACCATGCGAGTCCTCCGAACGATCCCACTGGCGGCGCTGGCACTCCTCGCCGGGTGCGCCCGCTTCTCGTTCCAGCAGCCCACCGCGCAGCTCGTGGCCGTGCAGGTCACGGGTATCGGTCTCGAAGGTGGTGCCCTGCGGCTCCAGCTGGACGTGCACAACCCCAATGCGTATCGGCTCACCACCACGCGGATCGCGGTGAGCATCGACCTGGACGGCACGCATTTCGGTGACGTCGAGCTTGCCCGGGCATTCGCGCTGCCGGCGCAGACCATTACGCCGGTCGAGATCCCGCTGGCCTTCACATGGAGTGGGGTCGGGGCCGGTGCGAGGGCCCTGCTGGGTCGGGGCGCCGTGCGCTACGGACTCACGGGCCGGCTCGAGGTGGACACGCCGGTGGGGCCGCGACGGGTAACGGTGCGGGGTGCTGGCGATGTGAGCCTGCGGGATCTGGTGGGCGGTGGTGGGGAACGGTGAGCGGGGGTGCGGCCCTCACGCTCTTACGTCCTCCCGTCCTCCCGTCGGTTCGTCGCCAGCGCAGCCACCTCGGCGTAGCGGAAGCATCCCGTCAGGTGGTCGTTGACCAGGCCCGCCGCCTGCATGTACGCGTAGCAGATCGTCGAGCCCACGAATCGGAATCCGCGTTCCTTGAGGCTCGCGCTCATCCGGTCCGACTCGGCTGAGGTCGCGGGCACCTGCGGCATCCTGGTCCAGCGGTGCTGTCGCGGCTGGCCATCCACGAACGTCCAGATGAAGGCGTCGAACGACCCGTGGCGGGCCTGGAGGTCCAGGAAGGCCCGGGCGTTCCCGATGCTGGCCGCGATCTTCTGCCGGTTGCGCACGATCCCGGGATCGTCGAGCAGGCGCGCGATCGAGCGGGACGTGTACCGCGCGATGCGGGCCGGGTCGAACCCGTGGAAGGCACGACGGAAATGCTCCCGCTTGTTGAGGATCGTCGACCAGCTGAGCCCCGCCTGAAACGCGTCCAGCAGCAGGAACTCGAAGTGGCGACGGTCGTCGTGCAGCGGGACGCCCCACTCCTCGTCGTGGTAGCGGCGCATGCGCTCGCTGGACTCGCACCAGGGGCAGCGGGTCATGGGAAGGACTCCGGGTTGGGGTGCCGCCGCGCAGTCCCCGTGCTGGCTCGTGGTTCGGAAAGCGCGTATTCTACCGCCACGGATTCCCTCCCGCCATCCGAGGATCGCATCATGGCTCCTGTCGTTGTCGTGCTCGCCGCCGCGCTGCAGGCCGGCGCCCCGCAGGTGCAGGATTCGTCGCCGTTCCGTCCCCTGGACCTGCCGTCGCCCACCGCCTCCCGCGCCGCGGACGGGCGACCCGGGCCGCAGTACTGGCAGCAGCGTGTGGATTACGCGATCGAGGCCACACTCGATCCCGCGCGGCAGCTGCTCGAGGGGCGCGCCGTGATTCGGTACGTCAACCACTCGCCTCAGCCGCTCGCGTTTCTGTGGCTCTTCCTCGACCAGAACATCTGCGGTCCCACGAGCGTCACCGAGCAGCTGAACCAGCCACCGCTCGTCTTCCAGGAGTCGGTGTTCGACTTCTCATGCCTGGGGTTCGACGGTGGCATCACGCTCGCGTACGTGCGGAGTGGGAGCCGCGAGCTCGCGCATACGGTTACCGGAACCGTAATGCGCGTGGAGCTCCCGGCCCCAATCCCGCCCGGTGGCGAGACCACGCTGGAGATCGGCTGGCGGTTTCGCATCCCGGAGTACGGTGCGGGACGGATGGGCCGCGACGGGTCGTTGTATGAGATCGCGTGGTGGTATCCGCGGCTCGCCGTCTTCGACGACGTGCGCGGCTGGAACAACGATCCGTTCATCGGCGCCGGGGAGTTCTACCTCGAATACGGGCGGTTCGAGGTGGCGCTCACCGTGCCGGCACGGTTCGTGGTGGCCGCGACGGGCACGCTCACGAACCCGGGCGAGGTGCTGACGGCGGCGCAGCGCGACCGACTGGCGCGAGCCCGCGCGTCGGACACGCCGGTCGCGATCATCCCGGCCGCGGAGGCCGGCCGCGACGTGACGCGGCCCACGACGCGCGGGACCCTCACGTGGCGGTTCGTCGCCGACAGCGTGCGCGACTTTGCGTTCGCCGCGGCGCCGAACTTCCGCTGGGACGCGGTCGGCTGGAACGGCATCCTGATCCAGACGCTCTACCGGCCGGGCGCGACGCTGTGGCCGGAGGCGATCCACATGGCCCGCCACAGCATCCGGCATTTCAGCGAGCGCCTGTATCCCTATCCCTATCCCCACGCCACGACGATCGAGGGGCCGATCGCGGGGATGGAGTACCCGATGCTCACGTTCGTGCCGCCCGGCGCGTCGCGGGAGGATCTGTACTGGGTGCTGATGCACGAATTCGGACACGAGTGGTACCCGATGATCGTGGGCTCGAACGAGCGACTCCACCCGTGGATGGATGAAGGATTCAACACGTTCATCGACATCGAGGCGGCCGAAGACTATTTCCGCGGCACCGCCTACGGCGACACGGTCGGGCGGATGCAGCTGAACCTGTACCCCGCGCACGCGATTCCGGGACTGGAACAGCCGCTCAGCACGCGTCCGGTGGAATCGCGCGACCTGTTCTGGACGGCGTACCAGAAGCCGGCCCTGATGCTGAACGTCCTGCGCCACGAAGTGCTGGGACGGGAGCGGTTCGATCGCGCCTTCCGGGCATACACGGCGGCGTGGGCCTTCAAGCACCCCACGCCGGCGGATTTCTTCCGGATGATGCGGAACGAGACGGGCGTGGATCTGGACTGGTTCTGGCGCGGCTGGCTCTACACCACGGCGCGGCTCGACCAGGCGGTGGATTCCGTGACGGCGGAGCGGGCCGGACCGGCCATTCACCTCTCCAACCGCGGCACGATGGTGATGCCCGCGGAGTTGCGCGTGACGTTCGCCGACGGCCGCACCGAGACGGTGCAGCTCCCCGTCGAGATGTGGAATCTCGGGAACCGCTTCACGTACCGCTATCGCGGCGGCGGCTCGGTGGTATCGGTGGTGCTCGATCCGCGGCAGGTGCTGCCGGATACGAATCGGGGGAACAACCGGTGGGAACGGTGACGGGACGACGGCATGACGGGACGATCCTCCCCGTCGTTCATCCCAGCGCCTCCCGGAACTGCCGCACGACCTCCCCGGCGGGCAGGATCTCGGAGATGTCGCGGACGCTCTTGCCCGCCTGCCAGTAGTCCTTGGTGCCGGTCTCGTCGAGCGAGGCGCGCTTCAGCTGCCACAGGGAACGCAGCGCGTAGATCGTGCGCATCAGGTGTTTCGTCCGGCGGTGCCGGAGCATCCAGCGCGCCACGGGACCCGCCGCGAGCCCCATGCGCTCGATGTAGGGCGTCTTGATCACGGCGACGGGAACGCCCGTCAGCCGCTCGCTGAGGACGATGTCCGCCTCCGTCGCGCGGAGGATGGCCTGCTTGTAGGCGGCGCTCGCCCGGCACTCCGTGGTGGCGATGAAGCGCGTCCCGAGTTGTGCGCCGGCATAACCCAGCCGGAGCGCGTCGACGAATCCCTGGGGGCTGCCGATTCCGCCCGCGCAGACGAGCGGAACGCCCAGGTCGCCCAACTCCTCCATTAGCTCCTCGGCGCTCTTCGGGCCGGCATGGCCGCCGGCCCGGCGGTTCACCGCGATCAGGCCGTGCACGCCGCCGGCGAGTCCCTTGAGCGCCCACTTCCGCTCTGTGACGTCGTGATAGACGACGCCTCCCACCGGTGTCGCGCGCTCGACCACCCAGCGCGGATTGCCGAGCGACGTGACGAAGAAGCGGACGCCCTCCTCGAGCGCAATGTCCACCCAGCGCTCCATCCGGTCGCGATAGGTCTTGGACGACTGCTCGATCAGGGCGTTCATGCCGATCGGCTTGTCGGTGAGGCGGCGGATCAGCCGGAGCCCTTCGCGGTAGTCGTGGCCGTGCACGTAGGTGAGCGAAATCGGCTGGACGATGCCGATCCCGCCCGCGTCGGAAACTGCGGCGACGAGTTCGGGATTGCTGCAGGGGTACATCGCGCCGCAGATGAGCGGCACGGCGATACCGGTGTGACGGCTGAGCGGCGTCTCGAGCGTGATCGCGGTCATCGGGGGTCCAGTTGCCAGCGCACGGCGATGCGCGCGACCACGTCACCCTGCGGATCGGTGATGTCGGCGGTGGCGGTGTGCGCGGTCGGTTCCGTCACCGCGGGCACGGTGCAGTGCGACTCCGCGCGCAGACGGCCACGCGCCTTCTTGGCGTACTCGATGCTGAGGTGGACGGGGATGCCCCGCACGGACGGCGGCAGCGCCGTGGTCATCGCCAGCCCCGTGGTCAGCTCGCCCAGGTTGGCGAGCGCAATCGCGTGGATCGAGTCGAGATGGTTCCGCACGGCGCGCCGGTCGCGCAGCTCGATGCGGGCGTAGCCCGGTTCGAGCGCCTGCACGTGGGCGCCCATCGAGCCGGAGTACGGAGCCATCCGTCCCACCTGCCAGCTGAATAGGCGCCGCCCGCCGGGCAGTCCCGCGAATCGGTGCCAGGCCGCGAGCAGGGCGGCGCCGGGGGATTCGTGTCTGGTCGTCATGGGTGTACCTCCGGGTGCTCGCGCAATCTACACGCATGGACCCGGCCGACCGGGCACGCCGCGCACCGTCACGGCTCCGAGCCGTCCCTTCTCCGCCGGGTTACCTTTCGAGGCGCGTAGCTCCCACCGTACAGAGACCGGAGGACTGATGGCCGCGACGATGGCACTCGACGAGGCACGCCGCCTGGCAGTGGCCGCGCAGGGGTTCGACCGCGCGCGACCGAAGGGTGTCGTGAACCGGGGCCATCTCCGCCGGCTCGTGCAGAGCCTCGGTGCGATCCAACTCGATTTCGTGGACGTGGTGGTGCCGGCGCACTACGTCGTGCCGTTTTCGCGGCTGGGACCGTACGATCGCGACCTGCTGGGCGACCTGCTCTACCGGCGGCGCGACCTCACGGAGCAGTGGGCCCACCAGTCGAGCATCGTGCCGGTGGAGCACTGGGCGCTGCTGCGGGACGGGCGGGCCAAGCACGACCGCCGTGTCCGCGCCCTGTCCGCCTTTGCCGAGAAACATCCCGACTACGTGGCCCGCGTGCTCGAAGAGGTGCGGGCGCATGGGCCGCTCGGCGCGGCGGACATTCCCTTGATGGAGCACGCGCCGCCCTATCCGCGGGATGCGTGGGGCTGGACGCTGCCCAAGATTGCGCTCGAGGCGCTCCTGGTGCAGGGGGTCGTCGCCGTCGCGGGGCGTGTCGACGATCAGTCGCGTGTGTTCAATCTGGCCGAGCGGGTCATTCCGAAGAAGCACCTGCGCCGCGCGGGCAAGCCGGACGAGGCCGTTCGGGTCCTCCTGCTCCAGGCGGCGCGCGCGCTCGGCGTGGGAACGGCGGGCGATCTGGCGGACGTCTACGGGTTGCCCGCCCAGGTGACCAAACGCCACCTTTCGGCCCTCGTCCGGAAGCGCGCATTGGAGAAGGTGCGGGTCGGGAACTGGCGGGAGCCCGCCTACCGTCACCCGGAGGTCGCTGAGCCGACACGGCTCCGCGCGGCCGCCCTGCTGGCGCCGTTCGATCCACTGCTCTGGTCGCGCCGCCGCGTCGCGCGGCTGTTCGAGTTCGAGTACGTGCTCGAGATCTTCGTCCCGCGGGCCAAGCGACGCTGGGGGACTTATGTGCTGCCCTTTCTGATGGGCGACCAGCTGGTGGCGCGCGTGGACCTCCACACCGACCGCAAGAACGGGTGCCTCGAAGTGGTGGCGGCGTTCCTCGAGCGCGGGGCCGACGGCCTCGCGGTGTCGGACGCGCTCGCGACGGAGCTGTGGGCGATGGCCGAGTGGCTCGGGTTGGACGACGTCTCGGTCGGCCGCCGGGGCAGCCTCGTGGTGCCGCTGGCCAAGGCGGTGCAGCGCTGACCGCGGGGTTCTGGAGGAGCTTCGGGCCGGGGCTCCTCTGGGCGGCCGCCGCCATCGGCGTGTCGCACCTGGTGCAATCCACGCGCGCGGGCGCCGACGCCGGGTTCGCGTTGTGGTGGGTGATCCTCCTGGCCCTGCTGCTCAAGTACCCCTTCTTCGAATACGGGCCGCGCTACGCCGCCGCCACCGGGGAGAGTCTGGTGGAGGGATACCGGCGGGTCGGCCGCTGGGCGCTGTGGCTCTACCTGCTCATCACACTGAGCACGGCGTTGATCGTCCAGATCGCGGTGGTGCTGTTCACGGCCTTCCTGTTCCGCTACGTGTTCGGCCTGCCGTGGTCGCCCGCGGCGGTCGCGGCGCTCGTGACGGTGCTGTGCGCCTCCCTGCTCTTCGTCGGCCGGTTCCGGGGCCTGGACCGATCGGTCAAGCTCGTCGTGGCGCTGCTCTCGGTCTCGACCGTGTTCGCGGCGGTCGTCGCCGTGCCGCGCGCGGACGCCGGTACGCTGCTCCCGTGGCCGCTCGTCGAACGCCACGCGGTCGCTCTGCCGTTTCTGCTCGCGCTGATGGGATGGATGCCGTCGGCGATCGACATCTCCGTGTGGAGCTCGCTGTGGACGCTCGCCAAGGACCGGGACGCGGGGTCGCGGGCGAGCGTGCGCCACGCGTTGCTCGATTTCCGCATCGGCTACGTCGGGACGGGCGTCCTGGCCTTCGCCTTCGTCGTGCTCGGCGCCGGCGTGATGCACGGGAGAGGCACCGGCTTCAGTGCCCAGGGGACGCAATTCGCCATCCAGCTGGTGGATCTCTATGCGCAGACGCTGGGGGGGTGGCTCCGGCCGATCGTGCTCGTGGCCGTGGTGACCACCATGTTTTCCACCGCCCTCACCGTGATCGACGGATTCCCACGCGCGATCGCACGGTCGGTACGCGTCGCCCTCCGCGGGCTCGACGATCCAGGTCGCGACGACGACGCCGTGTACTGGGCCTCCGGGGCCGTGCTCGGCGTGCTCACGGTCGTCGTGATCGCGACGTTCGTCGGGTCGCTCACGGCCATGGTGGACTTCGCCACGACGGTCTCGTTCCTCACCGCACCGGTGCTCGGCTACCTGAACCTCCGGGCCGTCACGGCGGCGAACGTGCCCCGGGCCGCCCGCCCCGGGCGCGCACTGCTCGCCCTCTCCTACACGGGCCTGGTGCTGCTGGGCGGGACCGCGCTCGTGTATCTGGTGTCGCTGCTCACGTAGCGGCGGCTCGTCATGCGCCTGTGAGCGTTCCGTAATCCAGCCTCCACCGGGCGGCCAAGCACCGTGGGGCGGGGCGTTCTATCCATAGCCCAGGCCCCAACGGAGGTGGAGGATGCTGGATCGCCTGGTTGCCTCACGCCCGGAACAGCGGCCCGGACGCGCCGCCTCGACGGCCATCCTGTCGCTGGTCGTCCACGGCGGGATCCTGACGGCCGCCATCGTCGCAACGCTGCCGCCACCCCGACTGCTCGTGCGTGGTGAGATCGCGCTCGTCGATCCATTGGTGTATCGGGTGCCGTCGGATGGGAAACGGGCGGTAGACGGCGGCCCGCCGCTCGGCCAGCCGCCGGCCCCCCCGGCGGATTTCCAGGTCGGTGTGCGCGTGCCGGAGATCCCGCTTCCGGATCTCGATCGCCTCGGGGCGCCGGACTCCGCCGGTGCATGGCGCGGCCCCGTCACGGGCGGCGGCACGCCTGGGGGACCTTCCGTCGGCCCCGGGGTCGGCGGGCGAGGGGAGCCCGGGTCCGTGTACCACAAGCTCGCGGTCGAGCGGCCGCCGGTGATCCTCACGCGACCGCCGCTGGTCTATCCGCCGCGTCTGCGGGAGGCGGGGATCGAGGGCTGGGTGACGCTGGAGGTCATCGTGGACAGCGCGGGCGTGCCGGAGCCCGCGTCGCTGCGCGTCCTGGAGGCATCCCACGCGGGGTTCGTCACGTCCGCCACGCAGGTAGTGCTGGCGGCGCGCTTCCGGCCCGGGCAGGTGCGCGGCCGGCCCGTGCGGGTGCTGATTCGCCAGCCGATCGTGTTTCGGATCGTGCGCGGTGGCGGGTGAGCCCTCACCCGCCCGCGAACTTGGGCAGTGCGCTGCGGTGCCGTGCCACGAACGCTTCGTACGGCTGCGTGTCGGTGTAGTCCCGCATCTCGCAGATCCGGTCACCCCGGAAGCGGATCACGACGCAGGTCCGCTGGTCGAGTACGTCGTCCGGGGCGTGCTTGAGCCAGGAGCGCTCGCGGATCTCGACGATCACGCGCTCGGCCGCCTCGTACCAGTCGCGCCACACGTCTTCGTAGCCCCAGTCGGCGGCGCCAAGGCCGAACGCGCGACTGGTGAAGGCCTCGAGCACGGCGTCGCGTCCGCGCCACTCGCCGCCGAGCGGGGGCCGTCCGGCCACCCAGTAGACCACGTCGTCGGTGAAGTAGCTGCCCACTTCGTCCATGCGGCCCGCGAACAGGGCGCGCTCGTAGGCCTTGGCGATCTCGAGCCGACTGGGCATGCTCAGCGGCCCGGCGGTCCGGTGCAGCCCTCGCGCCGACGCGTGTCGGCGATCTGGACGATCTTCCAGCCGTCCGCCCCTCGCGCGAGCTGGAACGCATCCACGCCGCAATGGCTCAACTCGCCGTTCACGTAGAACACGTACGGGGTCCACACCGTCGCCAGGTTGTCGTCGAGTCGCACCTCCGGATCCCAGAATTGCTCGTCGAGCTGTGCCGTCGCTTGCCCGATCGACGCGATGAAGGCGTCAATCGGGTTCACGCGCAGCACCGGGCGGCCCTGTTGGTCGCGGCCGGTTCCCGCAAGGCGGGCGTCGGGATGGAACACCGCGCGCAGCCCGACCGTGTCCTTGGCGCGCATGGCGTCGAACAGGCGCTGGACGACGGCGACCACTTCGGCCTCCCCCTGCTGCGCGGGGAGGGCGCCCGGAAGCGACGCGAGCAGCCAGGCGGCGAGCGCGACGCGGGGGATCGTCACTGCTCGGCCTCGGGCAGGAGTGTGATGCGCACGTAGTTGTCGAGCCGCAGGTAGCGCCGCGCGGCATCACGAATGGTGGCCGCGTCGAGCTTGGCGATCAGGGCCTCGTAGGTGAGGATGTCGCGCGGATCGAGCCCCTGGCGATGCGCGGCGACGAGCTGGCCCATCCAGTAGCCGTTCTGGCGCAGGCTCGTCTCGCGGCTTCGCCGCTGCGTCTCCTGCACCTTGTGCACGATGGAGTCGGACGGCCCGCGTTCCTGAAAAGCGCGGACCTGCACGAACATCGAGTCCACGAGCTCCTCGATGCGGGCGGGATCGGCGCCGAATCCGATGGAGAAGGAGTACGACGTGTCGGGCACGATGCTGGACGACCCGCCCGCTCCCACGCCGTACACGCCGCCCAGGTCCTCGCGCAGCACTTCGCGCAGGCGGATCGACAGCGCGTCGCCGAGGGAACGCAGCGCGTAGCGGTTCTCCCGGGCCTCCGCGAACGGGCCGGTAAAGACGAACTGGACCCGCGCCTTGGGATCCTGCCCCTTTCGAACCACCTTGCGCACCACCCCGGCCGGCGGCCGCACGCCCACGTCCCGCCAGGACTCCACGCGCCCATTCGCCGGCAGTGTGCCGAGCCACCGCTCCACCAGCGGGCGGATGGTGCCCAGATCGATGTTGCCTACGAAGAAGAACGTGAAGTCGCCGAAGTCGGCATATCGGTCCCGATAGAAGTCGAGGGCCTCGCCCAGCCGCACCTCGTTCACGCGCTCCGGGGTGAGCGGCTGCTCCCGTGGGTGGTTCTGCGCAAGCGTGGTCTGCAGCGTGTCCTGGAAGTTGGCCTCGGGGCTCGCGCCGCGGTTCTCCGTAAACGCGCGCAGCCGGGTGGTGAACGCGGAGAAGGCAGCGCTGTCGGTGCGGGGCGCGGTCGCGAAGAGGTAGACCAGCTCGAACAGGGTCTCCAGATCCTTGGGGGAACCGTTGCCGAAGAACCCCTCCTCGGTATCGCCGATCGTGGGACGGGCGCTCACGGCCTTGCCCGCCAGCGCCTTCTGGAGATCGACGGCGCTGAACGCGCCGGCCCCGGACATGCTCACGACGCTCGACGCCATGGCCGCCGACATGTAGCGCGCATCGGGCGCGAGGGAGGTTCCGCCCTTGCTGATGGCCTGCATGACGATCTCGTCGTCCTTGAAGTCCGTGGGCTTGAGCACCACGCGCACCCCGTTTGCCAGCCGCCATTCGGTCACTCCGATTTCGGGGATCTGCTGCTCGGCCACGATCCGGCCGGGCGCCGGCGGCGTCGCCACCAGTGTGGCGCTCGCGAGCGTGTCCGCGTACGCCGTGATGGTCTTGCGGCCGATCCCGTCGAACACCGCCGTCAGCTCGACAACGGTGGGGACCGGCACGTCCGCCTTCTCGGGCGCGCTCGCCACGACGACGCGGTTGTGCGTGGTGATCCACGCCCGCGCGAGTCGGTTCACGTCCTCGAGTCCGATGCCCGGCAGGAACTCCTGGTGCAGGGCCAGCTCGACCCCGATGCCGGGAATCGCCTCGCCCTCGAGGAAGCTCCGGGTGTACTCGTCGGTGTAGACGCCGGTGTTGGTCTTGTCCCGTTCCGCGAACGCGCGCTCGAGGCCGCGGAGCCGTCGCGCCTTGGCGCGCTCGAGTTCGGGCGCCGTGAAGCCGAACCGGGCCACCCGCTCGGCTTCGGTGAGCAGCGCGTCGAGACCGCGCGCGATGCCGCCTTCGGGCACCCCCGCACCCATCGAGAAGATCTCCTTGGCCCCGATGAAACGCCCCTGCCCGACGCCCGCGCCGAGGAACGGGGGATCGGCCTGCTGCGACAGCTCGAACAGCCGATCGTTCAGCATGGCGGTGAAGAGGTCCTCGACCATGCCCTGCCGATAGGCCCCGTAGGTGGAATGGTCCCGCAGCGCCTGCTTGTACAGCACGCCCACGCTCGTGTTGGTGGCTTCCGGATCGGTCGCGATCGCAAACAGCGGCTCGGCGTGGTCCGGCACCGGGACGTCCGGGCGCGGCCGCGCCGACGCCCGCCGAGGGATCCGGCCGAAATGCTCGCGGATCTGGCGCTCGATCGCGACCGGATCGAAGTCACCGACCGCGATCACCGCCATGAGATCGGGGCGGTACCAGTCACGGTAGAAGCGGGTCAGGGCGTCGCGGGGGAACGTCTCGAGGGTTTCCTTCTTCCCGATGGGCAGCCGCTCGGCGTATTTCGAGCCCTTGAAGATCACGGGGAACTGCTTGTCGCGCAGCCGCGCGCCGGCACCCTGGCCCAGGCGCCACTCCTCGATCACGACGCCCCGTTCCTTTTCGACTTCCACCGAGTCGAACGTCACGGCCGACGCCCAGTCCTCCAGGATCTGGAAGGCGGTCTGGACCACCGCCGGCGTGTCGGTGGGCACCTGCAGGAAATAGACAGTCTCGTCGAAGCTCGTGTAGGCGTTGATATCCGGGCCGAACCGCATGCCGATGGACTCGAGGTAGTCCACCAGTTGCTGTTTCTCGAAGTGCGCGGTGCCGTTGAACGCCATATGCTCGGCGAAGTGGGCGAGGCCCTGCTGGTCGTCATCCTCGACCACCGACCCGATGCGCACCACGAGCCGGAACTCGGCCCGCTGCTCGGGCTTGCCGTTCTTGCGCACGTAGTAGCGCAGTCCGTTTGGCAGCGTCCCGACCGTCACCTGCGAGTCCACCGGGAGCGGCTGTGTCATGCGGTCCTGGGCCCCGAGCGCGCCCGGCAGCGCGAGCAGGAGCGCCACCCCGAGCGACCGCTTGAGCCGATCGAGGTCGCGCCGCTGCTTCTTGGTGGGGCGGCCCTTGCCGTCGTAAAAGGCGTTGGGCATCGCCTTCATCTTGCGGGCCAGGTCTTCCCGCGCGCGCGTGCTCATCGGGTCCTCCTCATAGAGAGTCGCGGCCACCTTGGCCGGCCCCCGGCGCTCGGCGAGCGCCTGCACGGTCAAGTGATATTCAAACGGTCCCTGTCGAATCCGGATGCGGTCCCCGACGCCGATCAGCTTGGCCCGCTTCGCGCGGTCGCCGTTCACCTGCACGCGACCGCCGTCGACGGCTTCCGCCGCCAGAGCGCGCGTCTTCATCAGACGCGCGGCCCAGAGCCACTTGTCGAGGCGTACGCGCGCGGGCGCATCGGGCCGGGAATCGGGGGCAGGGGAATCCGTCATAACCGGTTGCTGGGAACCTGGAAGCTCGCGGTCGCGGCGGGCGCCCGCAACCGGTAGGGGGGCGGCTCCCGAGTGGTGTATCTTTCCGCGGCCTCCATGCACGTCACCCTCGCCACGTGTGCCGCCCTCCCGGGCCTTGCACCCGACGACCGCCACCTGCTCGGGGCACTCCGTGCCCGTGGCATCGCGGCGGATCCGGCCGTGTGGGAGGATCCCCTCGTCTCGTGGTCCGCCACGCAGCTCTGCGTCATCCGATCCACGTGGGACTACGCCTACCGGCGCGAGGAGTTCCTCGCGTGGAGCCGGACCGCCGCGGCGGAGACGGTGCTTTGGAATCCGGCGCCCATCGTCGAGTGGAACACGCACAAGCGCTATCTGGTGGATCTGGTGGACCGGGGCGTCCCCACGGTGCCCACCCGCCTGCTGCCGGCGCGGTCGGAGCCGGACCTGGGGGCGGTACTCGACGACCTGGGGTGGAACGACGTCGTGTTGAAGGCGGCCGTGGCCCAGACCGGGCGATACCTGTTGCGCGTGCCGCCGCACGAGCGGGCGCGCGGCCAGCAGCACCTCACGCGCGTGTTGCGCACGGAGGACATGCTGGTGCAGCCGTTTCTCTCCGGTGTCGTGGGCGGTGGCGAAACATCGGTCGTGTTCGTGGACGGCCTGATCTCGCACGCCGTGCGGAAACAGGCGGCCCCGGGGGACTTCCGCGTGCACGACGATTTCGGGGGATCCATCGAGCCGGTGGTACCGACGCCCGCCCAGTGCGCCGTGGCCGAGGCGGCGATGGAGGCGGCCGGTGTCCCGGTGCTGTACGGACGGGTGGACCTCGTGCCCGGCCTGGAAGGTCCTGTGGTGATGGAGCTGGAGCTGGTGGAGCCCGACCTCTTTCTCGGATCCGCGCCGGGAGCCGCCGACCGCCTGGCGCAGGCGATCATCGACCGGCTCTAAGCGCCTATCCGCTGCGCCGCCGCGGCACCACCACGTTCGCCACCAGGATGCCCGCCACCAGCGCGGTCGCCACGAGCACCATCGTGAACGCCGCCTCGATGCCCGAGACCACCTGGCGGTCGAGCAGCGACGCGAGACTCCTGAACCCGATGCTGCCAGGCACGAGGATGAGGACGCCCGGCGTGAGCGGAATCTGGGACGGGCGGTCGAGCCACAAGGCGTAGAGGTTGCTGGCGATGCCCACGGCGAGCGCGCCCACGAAGACGCCGAGGTCGGGGCCGAGCACGGCGCCCCCCAGGCGGGCGCCCCCGAACGCCAGCCAGCAAGCGATCTCGATCCAGAGGAGGTCCCGGGGCTCGGCGCGGAACAGCATCGCGAAGCCGAGTGGTGCCAGCACGAGGGCGACCAGCTCGGTCCACAGAGGGAGCGGCGCCGCCTCGAGAATCACGGGCGGCCCGAGCACGACGGTGACGAGCTGGTTTCCCGCGGCGACGCCGAAGATCATCGTGAGGAAGACCACGAGCGCGCCGCTGAGCCGTGCCGTGCCGGAGGCCAGGTGGCGGGTGGCCAGCTCGGTCATGGCCACGGTGAGCGTGAAGCCGGGGATGAGCACGATCAGACCGGCGAGCGTGGCGACGAACACGGAGAGCGGCGCGATCAGCAGCGAGACCGATGCGGCGATGACCGCCGCGGCGAACGCGGCGGCGGGCTCGAAAATGCGGCCGACCCGGGGCACCGCCCCCGCGAGGATCGCGAGCAGTCCCGAGACGAGCCCGATGATGGCGGCCGTGACGATCTCCACCGGTCCCCCACCCAGGAACCGCGCGGCCGCTGCCGAGGCGACCCCGAACGCCACGGTGGTGAGCATTGCGCCGTACCGCGGCGGCGCCTGGAGGATGGCGTCCAGCGCGACGGTGCCGGCGGTTGGGGTCAGGTCGCCGCTCAGCACCCGCAGTAGCACGCGGTCGAGCTGGGCCAGGCGGCTCAGGTCCACGTCGGCGGGTTGCACCCGCAGCAGAAACGTCTGTTGCCGCTCGCCGGCGCCGACCGCCACGAAGATCGAGGTCGGGGTCGAGAAGAACTGCGCCTCGAGCCCGAGCCGCAGCGCCGTGGCGCCCAGCACCTCCTCGAGACGGTGGGCGGCGTAGCCGGCGCGGTGCATCGCTTCGGCGAGCCGCAGGATGAACGCGACCCGCGGATCGGCGGCGCGGACGCTCATCCGGCGGTCACCGGGTTCCGCAGTAGGCCGATCCCCGGAATCTCGACCTCCACCATGTCACCCGGCACGAGCGGTCCCACGCCTTCCGGTGTGCCCGTCGCCACCACGTCGCCCGGCTCGAGCGTCATGATGTGGGAGATGTAGGAGAGCAGAAAGGGGATCGGGAAGGCCATGTCGCGGGCGTACCCGTGCTGGCGGACGGCGCCGTTCACGCGACAGACCACCTCGAGCGCCGCGAGGTCGACCGTCGCGGCGATGGGCCGTGGCGTGCCGATCGGACAGAACGTGTCGAAGCCCTTGCCCCGGGTCCATTGCCCGTCCGCTTTCTGCAGGTCGCGCGCCGTGACGTCGTTGAGGCAGGCAACGGCCGCCACGGCCGACCGCGCCGTGCGTTCGTCGGCCCGCCGCAGCCGGGTGCCCACGAGGACGCCGATCTCGCCCTCGTGCTCCACCCGGCTCGACGCCGCCGGCACGACGATCGCCTCCCCCTCCCCCACGATCGCGGACGGCGGCTTGAGAAACAGGAGCGGCGCTGCCGGCATGGGGTTGCCGAGCTCGCGGGCGTGGGCCGCGTAGTTGCGGCCGACGCAGACGATCTTGCTTGGCGCGAGGCGCATGGGCCAAAGATACCGCCGCCCCTGACCGGCGCGGGGACCCTGGGTATCTTTCGCGCCCCAACGGGGTACTGCGGCGAAGACTGATGCAGCGATTCCTGCTTTCCATCATGGCGGTGCTTGCCGTCGCCTGTGCGCCCGCCGACCGGTCGCAGACCGCGGGCGATGCCGGCGGCAATCCGTACGGCCTGCGCGGTCGCGTCCTGGCCGAGGCCCTGCCGATGCCCGACGTAGTGTTCACGGACACCGACGGGCGCGCCTACGACCTGCGCCGCGAGACCGACGGGTACCTCACCCTGCTGTTCTTCGGCTACACGCACTGCCCCGACGTCTGTCCGATTCACATGGCCAACATCGGCGCCGTGGTGCGCACGCTGCGGCCGTCGCTCGCCGCGCGAATCAAGGTCCTGTTCGTCACGACCGATCCCGCACGGGACACGCCGGCACGGATCCGGACGTGGCTCGACAACTTCGATTCATCGTTCATCGGGCTCACGGGCGATACGGCCGCGATCGCCGCGGCGCAGCGGGCGCTGTGGCTGCCGCCGTCCCAGCTGGGTCCCGCCGACAGCACGGGCAACTACCTCGTGGGCCACGCGGCGGCCGTGGTCGCGTTCACGCCCGACCGCCTGGCCCGCGTGATGTATCCGTTCGGCATTCGCCAGGCCGACTGGGCGCACGACCTTCCCAAGCTGCTGGAGATCCAATGGTCCGGCTCGTGATGGTCGCCGTGGCACTCGGCGTCACCGGGTGCGGCGGCAGTGGCGAGACCCGCGGCTCCGTGGACATCACCGACGCGTACGCGGCGGAGCCCGTGAACGACGAGAGCGCCGCCGTGTATCTCGACGTCTGGAACCCGACCGACGCGCCCGACACGCTGGCGGGGGCGACCACGCCGGTGGCGGCCATGGCGCATCTGCACCGCCAGGTGGGACGGGGCCCGACGATGCAGATGGAAACGGTCGCCGCGGCCGAGGTGCCGGCGCGCGGCTGGCTGCGACTCGAGCCCGGGAGCATGCATCTCATGCTCATGACGCTGAGCCCCAGGCCGGTGGCCGGGGACACCCTGGACCTCACGCTCGAGTTCCGGCACGCGGGCCCGATCACCATCCGGGTGCCGGTCGTGACCTACGTCGAGGTGGCCGAGCGCGCCGCCGCGGAGGCGGACGCCCGCCGATGACGTGGTGGTGCGCGGCGACCGACCTCCCGTGGACCTGGACGTGGCGGGCGTATCCAGGCGTGTGGCTGTTCGTGGCCGCCGTCGTCGGCAGCTATGCGTGGGCGCTGGTCCGGCTGCAGCCGGCCCGGCTCGCCGGCGACGACCAGCCGACGACACGGAAGGAGATCGCGCTGTTTGCGCTCGGGGCGCTGACCCTGTGGGTCGCCACCGATTGGCCGGTGGGCGCGCTCGCCGCAGGCTACCTGCTGAGTGCCCGCACGCTGCAGTACCTGCTGTACGTGCTGGTCGCGCCACCGCTGCTGCTCCTGGGCACGCCGCGCTGGCTGCTGCGCCGCCTGCTCCGGGGCCGCGTGGCGTTTCGCCTGGCCCGCCTGCTGTCGCGGCCGCTCGTTCCCCTGCTGGTGTACAACGCCGTCCTGATCGCCGTGCACCTGCCGCCCGTCGTGAACGTCGTCGCCGAGTCGCAGTTGCTGTCGTTCGGGCTCGACCTCGCGGTGATCGGCTCGGGCCTGGTGTTCTGGTGGCCGGCGCTGGGGCGGCTCCCGGAGCTGCGCCCGATGGGCTATCCGGGGCGGCTGGGGTACCTGCTGTTGAGCGTGTTCGTGCCGACGGTGCCGGCGGCGTTCTACACGTATGCACGGTTCCCGATTTACGAGCTGTACGAGCTGGCCCCGCGGGTGCAGCACATCGCCGCGGTGGCGGATCAGCAGGTCGCCGGGCTGATGATGAAGACCCTCGGGGGCCTCATTCTGTTCGGGACGATGTCGGTCATGTTCTTCCGCTGGCATCGCCAGGAAGAACGCCAGGAGCTTCTGCACAAGGAGCCGGTGGTATGAAATGCGTCGCAGTCGGTTTGCTCGCCCTCGTCGCCGTCGCGCTGCCTGCGGCGGCACAGGACGCAGGTCTCCAGGTGCCCTACACGCGATTCGTGCTCCCCAACGGGCTGAACGTGATCCTGCATCAGGACCGCTCGACGCCGATGGTGAGCGTGAACCTCTGGTACAACGTCGGGTCGGGGCGCGAGAAGCCGGGCCGCACCGGGTTCGCTCATCTGTTCGAGCACATCCTGTTCGAAGGGTCGGCCAACGTGCCCGAGGGCAAGTTCGACGAGTGGCTGGAGGCAGTCGGCGGGTCGAACAACGGCTCGACCAACACCGACCGCACCAACTACTACGAGGATATGCCGAGCAATGCGCTGGAATTGGCGCTCTTTCTCGAGTCCGACCGCATGGGGCATCTGCTCGGTGCCATGTCGCCGGCCAAGGTGGACGGCCAGCGCGACGTGGTGAAGAACGAGCGGCGCCAGTCGTACGAAAACCGGCCCTACGGCATGGCGTTCCTCACCCTCGATTCCGCGATGTATCCGGCGGGCCACCCGTACAGCTGGCCCACCATCGGCTCGATGGAAGACCTCTCGGCGGCGAGCTACGAGGACGTGGTCGAGTTCTTCCGCACCTACTACGCGCCCAACAACGCCAGCCTCGCCATCGCGGGCGACATCGACCTCGCCCGCACGAAGCAGCTCGTGGAGCACTGGTTCAGCGACGTGCCGGGCGGCGCTCCCGTGCCGCCCATCGCCCCGGCCCCCGCGTGGCTCACCGCCCCGAAGCGGATGGTGCTGGAGGATCGGGTGCAGCTGCCGCGCCTGTACACGTGCTGGCATTCGCCGGCGATCTACACGCCGGGCGATGCGGAGATGGATCTGGTGGCGGGCGTGCTGGCGGGCAGCAAGAACGCCCGGCTCTACAAGCGACTGGTGTACGATCTCCAGATCGCGCAGGACGTGTTCGCGTTCCAGGGGTCGGCCGCGCTGGGGTCGCAGTTCTGCATCATCGCGACGGCGCGCCCGGGGCACGGCCTTGCCGAGTTGGAGCAGGTGATCCAGGAAGAGTTGAACCGGCTGAAGGCGACGCCGCCGAGTGCGCGGGAAGTGGCCCGTGTGGTGAACCAGACGGAGGCGTCGTTTCTCGACCGGCTGGAGCGCACCGGCGGCTTCGGCGGCAAGGCCGATCAGCTGAACGCCTACCACACCCGCACGGGCAACCCCGACTGGTTCGGCGAAGATCTCGCGCGGTACAAGGCGCTGGCGCCGACCGACGTCCAGGCCGCCGCCCAGACGGTGCTGCGCGACGACGGACGCGTGATCCTGAGCATTGTGCCGCAGGGGAAACCCGAGCTGGCGGCCACCAAGCCCACCACGGACTGAGGAGCGCGAACCGATGAACAACCGCACGTTGCGTGGGGCCGCGCCCCTCGTGGCCTTGGCCTGCGGGCTGGCGGCCCCTGCGGTCGCCCAGGCGCCGGACCGCAGCGCCCCGCCCAGGCTGGGCCCGCCCCCGGCGCTGACGCTGCCCGTGATCGAGCGGGTGACGCTCGCCAACGGGCTCACGGTGCTCTACATGCCCAAGCGGGAAGTGCCGCTCGTGCAGATCAACGTCGTGGTCAAGGTCGGGCAGGCGGACGATCCCGCCGACCGGCCGGGACTCGCCAGCATGACCGCGGCGATGCTCGACGAAGGCGCGGGTGAGCGTACCGCGCTCGAGCTGTCGGACGAGGTGGAGTTCCTCGGCGCCTCGCTCTTTGCGGGGGGGGACGATCACTCCACGACCGTGGCGCTGCACGTCCCGCGCGCCAAGCTGGAGGCGGCGCTGCCGCTGCTGGCGGACGTGGTGCTGCGGCCCCGGTTTGACGGAGACGAGCTGGAGCGCCAGCGGAGGGAGCGGCTCACCACGATGACGCAGTGGCGCGACGAACCACGCGCCATCGCGCAGGCGGAGTACATCCGCGCGCTCTACGGCGACCGGCATCCCTACGGCCGCATGGCGCTCGGCTCGCCGGCCAGTGTGGCATCGATGACGGTCGAGCATCTCCGCGCGTTCCACCGGACGTGGTTCGTGCCCGGCAACGCGGCCGTGATCGTGGTCGGTGACGTGGCGCTCGCCGAGATCCGGCCCATGCTGGAGCGGGCGTTCGGCGGGTGGGCCCAAGGTGCGGTGCCGGCGCGCACCGCGCCGGCGACGCCGCAGGTGGGACGGCGCCGCGTGATCCTGGTGGACAAGCCCGGGGCTGCGCAGTCGGAGATCCGCATCGGCATGCCCGCGGTGAGCCGGGAGACACCCGACTACGATGCGCTCGTGGCGATGAACACGGTGCTGGGCGGATCGTTCACGTCGCGCCTCAATCAGAAGCTGCGCGAGGAGAAGCAATACACCTACGGGGCCCGGTCCGGGTTCGAGTTCGGGAAGTACCCTGGACCGTTCACGGCGCAGGCCGCCGTCCAGACCAACGTGACCGACAGCGCGCTGGTGGAGTTCATGCGCGAGTTGCGTGGCATCCGCGAGCCGGTGCCGGAAGACGAGCTGGCGCGCGCCCGCAACTACGCGGCGCTCCGGTTCCCGGCGCGGTTCCAGTCGGTGGCCTCGATCGCCAACCAGCTCGAGGAGCTGTACGTCTACGATCTGCCCGCGGACTACTACAACGGCTACGTCCAGCGGCTGCTCGCGGTGTCGCGGGCCGACGCGCGACGGGTGGCGCGCCGCTATATCGACCCCGACCGGTTCACCGTCGTGGTCGTGGGCGACCGCGCGAGCATCGAGCAGGGCATCCGGGCGCTCAACCTGGGTCCGGTGGAGGTCCTGACGGTGGAGGATGTGTTTGGGAAGGAATGACGAAGGACGGAAAGGCGGAAGGGTGGCCGGGCGGACATACCGTCCTTCCGTCATCCCGCCTTTCCGTCTGTCTTTGGGCCTTCCATCACCCCGAACATCTCAGCGACATCCTCCACCGGCTTCGTCACCAGACTCACCCCCACGGTCACCAGCAGCCCCACGGCAAAGGCCGGGATCAGCTCGTAGAGCCGCGTCTTGAGCGCGGGCGTGTAGTACCAGATCACCACGGTCGCCGCCCCGGCGACCAGGCCGGCGAGCACGCCGGCGCGGCTGGTGCGGCGCCAGAACATGGCGAGCAGGGACGTGGGGCCAAGCGCCGCCCCCAGTCCCGCCCACGCGAACAGCACCAGCCAGAAGACCAGCTGATCGGCGAGCATCCCGACGCCCACGGACACGGCAACGAGCGCGGTCACCGTGAGTCGGCTGAGCCAGACGAGGCGTGCCTGCGGGACGGGTCGTCCAGCGCGGAGCACCTTCTCGTACACGTCGCGCACCAATGCCGAGGCGGCCACCAGGAGCTGCGAATCGGCGGTGGACATGATCGCGGCGAAGATCGAGGCGACCACCACGCCGAACAAGATGGGCGGCAGGTGCTGCTGGGCGAGCACGGGGTAGACCGTCTCGACGTCGGCGCCGGGCAGCAGGTCGCGGGTGGGGAAGTAGAGCCGGCCGGCGAGCCCCACGAGCACGGCGCCGACGCCCATCACCGTGTTCCAGACGGTGCCCACCACGGCCGCGTAGCGAAGCTGCCGCGGGTCGGCGATGGACATGTAGCGCACGATGATGTGCGGGTTGCCGGGTGAGCCGAGGCCTATCCCCAAGAATCCGATGGCGACGCCGGCGGCGATGGCGGTGGGGTCCACCAGCGTGGCATCCATCACGCGGAGCCGCTCGAAGGCCGCGCCGATGCCGCCCAGGTCCAGAATCGCGGCGGTAGGGAGGAATACCAGCGCGGCGATCATGATGAGCGCCTGCACCATGTCGGTGAGGCTCACGGCCAGGAACCCGCCCAGCACGGTATAGCCCAGCACGATGCCGGCGGTGAGCAGAATCCCGGTGGTGGGGCTCAGACCGAAGCTCCCGGCAAACGCCTTGCCGCCGCCCACAAACTGGGCGGCGACGTAGCCCACCATGAAGACCAGGATGATCGTGGCGAGCACGAGCCGGAGTGCGGGGGAACCGCCGCCCAGGCGGGCGTCGAAAAAGTCCGGCACGGTGACGCAGTCGTACCGTTCGCTGAAGCGTCGCAGCCGGGGCGCGTAGTAAAGGAAGAGGAACAGCTCGACGATCGTGTAGCCCGCGATGGCCCAGACGGCGCTCGCGCCGCGGGTGTAGGCCATGCCGGAGACGGCGAGCAGCAGCCACGCGCTGCGGCCCGAGACCACCGCCGAGAGCGCGACCACGAAGCGGTGCATCGTGCGGCCGCCCACGAAAAACTCGGCGATGCCCGCGGACGAGAAGCGGGTGGCGTAGATGCCGATCGCCAGCACCACCACCAGGTAGCCCACGAATGCGGCGACGGCGGTGCCCTGGGCGGTGATGGTGACGGCAGCGGCTTCCTGCATCGGATTGCGGGGGTCGAGGTCGCGGGGAATGTTACCCGCGTACGCCGCCCGGGCCAGGCCGATGTTCCCGTACCGTTACATCACCGATGACGACGTGCGCCGCGCGCTCCCCATGCGCGCGGCCATCGAGGCCACGCGCGAGGCCTTTGCCCTGCTCGCCGCCGGGCGGGTGGAGATGCCGCTGCGTTCGGCGATTCCGCTCGAGGCGCCGCCGGGAGCGCTGCTGGTGATGAGTGCGCGGGCGGGCCGCTGGTACGGTACCAAGCTCGTCACCGTGTTGCGCGACCCGCCGGCCCGGGACCTGCCGCGGGTGCACGCGGTGATGGTGCTGTTCGATCCCGAGACCGCTGAGCCGGTGTGGCTCGACGCGGAGGCGCTCACCGCCATTCGCACGGGGGCGGTGAGCGGGCTCGCGACCGAGCTGTTGGCGCGTGAGGACGCGGCGCGCGTGGCGATCATCGGCGCGGGCGCCCAGGCGCGCACCCAGCTGGAGGCAGTGTGCTGCGTGCAGCGGATCGTCTCGGTGCGGGTGTGGTCGCGCACGCTGGCGCGGGCGGCGCGGTTTGCGGCGGAGATGCTCGGCACCGCGGGTGTCCCGGACGGGATCGAGGTGGCGTCCTCGGTGGACGCGGCGGTGGACGGTGCGGACATCGTGTGTCTCGCGACCCCAGCCACGGCGCCGCTGCTGCTCGCGCGGCACGTGCAGCCGGGCATGCACGTCAATGCGGTGGGCTCGTTCAGAGCAGATATGTGCGAGTTCGAGCCCGCAATCCTGAGCGAGGCGCTCGTGGTCGTGGATCAGCGCGAGGCGGCGCTGGCGGAGGCGGGGGAGGTGATGGCGGCGGT
>JBFGDF010000022.1:0-29676 GCA_041580775.1 Gemmatimonadales bacterium | reverse complement strand
GGGGTGGCGAGCGCCGTCGTCACCCCCTCGATGCGCGTCACCGGGATGAGGGTCGACGCGGGATTCAGTCCCTCGGTGACGGTGAACGCGGCGGCGATCGGCGTGTCCTGCAGCCCGCCTTCCCGCGTTTCGGCCACGGCGGAGATCTCCACGAGGCCGAGCTGACCCGCGCCGTCGATCAGCCCGGGCGTCACCCACTTGCCCGTCGCATCGACGCGCACGGCATCGGCGGGCACCGGCACGTTGGTCCCGACGGCCTCGATGCGGCCGTTCCGGATGAGCACGGTGGCGTTCTCGATCTGGGGGCCGGAGACCGGGTGCACCGTGCCGCCGGAGATGGCGATCGTCTGGGCCAGGATGAGCGCGATCATCGGTCTCTCCCCGGGGTTGGGACCTGCCCCAGCTCGAAATCCGTGCGGGGCTGTCGAGTGGGATCCGCGCGGTCGTAGACCAGCCAGCCGTCGTTGTAGACCTGCACGGCCTGCGCGTACACCGAGAAGGGGTCGGCCGACCACACGACCACGTCAGCCATCTTCCCCGGTTCCAGCGTGCCGACCACGGCGTCGAGGCCGAGCACCCACGCCGGGTTGGCCGTGATCCAGCGCAGCGCCTGCTCGCGCGTGACGGGGATTCCCGCCCGGCGGCCGGCGTACATCGCCTTTGCGGCTTCCTGGTTGAGGCGCTGAATCCCGCTGGGGCTGTCCGAGTGGATCACCGCCCGCGCGTCGGCCTGCTGGAGCAAGGCGGCGTTCTCCGGAATGCCGTCCATCGCCTCTTCCTTGAATCCCCACCAGTCCGCCCACACCGAGGCGGCGGTGCCGGCCGCCGCGAGGAGGTCGGCCACCTTGTACGCCTCGACCGCGTGGTGGAACGACCGGATGGTGAACCCGAATTCGCGGGCCAGATCGAGCATCTGGGCCATTTCGTCCGCGCGATAGCAGTGGTTCTGCACGTAGATGTTGCCGCGCAGCACCTCGGCCAGGGTCTCATGCCGCAGGTTGCGCGGCGGCGGCTCGCCCTTCCGCTCGCGCTGCCAGGCATCCCAGCGGCGCTGGTAGTGCTGGCTCTCGAGGAACGCCGCGCGATAGCCGGCCATGTTGCCCATCCGCGTGGACGGCCCGCGCGTCCGGTAGACCCGCTTGGGGTTCTCGCCGCATGCCATCTTGAGGCCGTAGCGGGCGCCGGGGAACTTCATCTCCTGCACCGTGCGAGCGGGGATCAGTTTGAGCACCGCGCTCCGCCCGCCGATGAGATTGGCCGAGCCCGGCAGCGCCTGGATGGTCGTGATCCCGCCGGCGATGGCCAGCGGGATCTGCGGGTCCTGCGGCCAGAACGAATGCTCGGCCCACACTTCGGCCGTCACCGGGTTGGTCGCCTCGTTGCCGTCCGATTCGGCCGCGGTGCCCGGTGCGCTGTACACGCCGAGGTGTGAGTGCGTGTCGATCAGGCCGGGCGTGACGTAGTTGCCGCGCGCGTCGACGACGACCGCGTCGGGCGGTGCCTCGAGCTCGGGCGCGACGGCCACAATGCGGCCGTCCCGCAGCAGCACGGCCCCGGAAGGAAGCTCCGCACCGGCCGCGGTCAGGATGGTCGCGTTGCGGATCAGCACGGGCGGTGCGGGATGGCGGGCGTAGGTGGATGCGTACGGCACGCGCCCGGTGTCGAGCGCCGCCGTCAGGGAGGCTGGGGCCGCAACACGGCCCCCGGCGCTAGCACACCCGATGGCCAGCGTGACCACGAACGGTGCGAGTGCGAGTTTCACGGCGGATACCCTCCGGGAAGAAGATCGCCTGTCACGGGGCGGTGCGTCCGGTCGCCTGGCGGACCATGTCGCGGACCTCGGCGAGGAGGCGCGGAGCGTCGAACACGATGCCATCCTTGATCGTGTAGCGCACGCCCCCGCGACGCACCATGCGTCCCCCCTCCCACACGTCTACGCCCGTCCCGTAGAGCACCTTCAGATTGTGGAGTGGATTGCCGTCCACGATCAGAAGGTCGGCTTCGAACCCCGGGCGAATCACCCCGGTTTCGGCGAGTCCGAGGGCGCGGGCGCCGTTGGCGGTGGCGTGCCGGATCACCTCGAGCGGGTGGAAGCCGGCCTCCTGGTGCAGCTCCAGCTCGCGGATGGTGGCGAACCCGAACAGGTGATAGATGAAGCCCGCATCCGAGCCGACGGTGACGATCCCGCCGCGGTTGGCGAACTCCCGCACCCAGCCCATCCACAGGCGGTAGGTCTCGCGCCACCGCACTTCGTCCGTGGTCGTCCAGTCGAGGTGGTAGGAGCCGTGATGCGCCGGATCCGGCTCGAAGAACGCCAGCACGTTGGGCATCGCGTAGTCGCGCAACCACGGAAGCGTCCGGGCCCGGGAGAGGTCGCGATTGGCCTCGTACACCGCGAAGGTGGGGTCCCACGCCACGCCGTGCGCGATCAGCGAATCCAGCACCGCGGACAGCCGGGCGGGATCGGCCTGCCGCCACAGGTCGCCGGCCCAGCGGAAGCGCGCGAGCTCGTCGTCGTAGGTGTAGTCGTCGGGGAATGCCTGGATGCCCCCCGGAATGGCCGCGTCCGGGATGCCGTACCAGTGCTCGATCGTGCGAACCCCGAGCCGCGCGGCGTCGAGCGCGTCGTACTCCTGGATCTTCATGTCGGTCGCGATCGGCAGCCCGAGCGCGCGCGCTTCCGCGGCGAGCGCCTCCCACACGTCAGGCCGATTCTGGAACACCTTGAGCCCCTGCGCGCCGCGCCGTTTCAGGTCCTGCACGCGCTGCCGCGCCTCGGCGGGGGTCGCCGCGAACACGCCGGCGTACGGCACGATCGTGGGCGCCGCGATCCGGTTCTCCGCGGCCAGCCGGGCTTCCGCCACCATCGTGTCGAGCCCCTCCCCGGCGCCGGGATCCCGGATCGTCGTGATCCCGTGCGCCAACCACAGCTTGTAGACGTAGTCGCGCGGGAGCGGCTGCCCGTTCGAGCGGAACATCGTGTGCCCGTGCAGGTCGATGATCCCGGGCATCGCGGTCATGCCCGTCGCGTCGATCACGCGATCTACAGTCCGGGCGCCGACCCGCACGCGGCCGTCCGGCAGGGGCTGCGCCGCGTCGGCGGCACGATGCGGCGAGAGTCCGGCGATCCGTCCGCCCTCGACTAGGATGTCGGCGGGCCCGTGTGCCGGGTTGCCCGTACCGTCGATCACGACGGCGTTGCGGATGAGCAGCCGGTCGACCCGGACCCCCGTCGAGCCGGTCTGGGCGTGGAGCGGGGAGACGACGAGCACGCCCGCGGCGGCGAGCGCGACGAGAGCGATCCGCATGCTGGGCCTCGTACGCAAGGGGCTGGGGTGATGAGCAGGTAAGATACGGATGGGCGCGGGTGAAGCCAGAGGTTGCGCCGGGGCGTTAGCTTGCAGCGCATGGGACGACATGTGATGCGGGCGGCGGTGCTCCTGCTGCCACTCGGGTGTGGCCCGCTCGCGGCGCAGGCGCTCGACGTCGCGTGGCATGGCGAGACGCCCCGCCAGGGCGCGCTGGCCTATCTGCTGGTGCGCGGCACCGGGCTGGCCGTGGCGGTGGATGGCGAGTTTGGCCGCACCGCGCTCCGGTTCGAACCGGTAGGGAGTGGCGCGTTCGTGGCGTTGGCTGGCGTGCCGATCGATGCCGGCGATACCGTACGTCCGGCGATTCGCGTGCGCTATGCGGACGGCCGGGTCGTCCGGGCGACCCCGCAGCTCCCCGTCGTCGGGGTGCGCTTCCCGTCGGAACGGCTCTCGGTGGCGCCGGAGTTCTCGCGACCGCCCGATTCCGCGCTCGCGGCGCGCATCGCGCGCGAGAACCGGCTCGCCCGCCGCGTCTCCGAGCGCGCCCTCACGACGCCCCGGCTGTGGCGCGGGGCCTTCGTCCCACCGCGCGACGCCGCCGTGACCAGCCCGTACGGTACCGGTCGCCTGTTCAATGGCGCGGTGCGGAGCCGCCATCTGGGCACGGACTTCCAGGGGGTGCTCGGCGATCCCGTGCAGGCGACCAACCGCGGGGTCGTCGCGCTGGTCGGCGACTTCTACTACGCGGGACGCATCGTGTATCTGAATCACGGCGCGGGCCTCGTCACGGCCTACCTGCACCTCAGCGAGACGCTCGTGCAGACCGGCGATACCGTGGAGGCCGGCCAGCTCATCGGGCGCGTCGGCCGTTCGGGGCGCGTGACCGGTCCCCACCTGCACTGGGCCGTGAAGCACGGGCCGTACGCGCTCGACGGGCGCTCACTCCTCGCCCTGCCGCCGATCGAGACGATCGGCGCCGACCGCTGAAGCGAACGAACGTTCGGTGTGTCACGCGCGGCGATGGCGTTCCGCGCGCTCCCGGTCGCTTGCCCCCGTCGGGGACGCGTGCGTATCATCCGGCGTCTTCACCTCACCACTGCTGACGGAGCGGCAATGCGCCGGGTCGCCGCATTCTATCAGAGCACGGTCGGCAAGAAGGTCGCGATGGCCCTCACGGGGTTCATCCTCGTGGGATTCGTCATCGGCCACATGCTCGGAAACCTGAAGGCGTTCCAGGGCGCCGAGAAGTTCAATCACTACGCCGAGGGGCTCCGGGAATTGGGAGCCCCGTTCTTTGGCCACGAGCAGTTCTTGTGGCTGTTCCGGATCGCGCTGATCGTGTCCGTGGGAGTGCATGTGCTCGCGGCCACGCAGCTGACGCTGCGCGCGTGGCGGGCCCGGCCAGCCAAGTATCACATGGCGCCGCACCTGGAGTTGAGTTACGCGTCGCGCACGATGCGATGGGGCGGCGTCATCATCGCGACGTACGTGGTCTATCACCTGATGCACTTCACGTTCGGAAACGCCCATCCCGACTTCATTCCCGGCGACGCGTACCACAATCTCGTGGTCGGCTTCCAGTCGCCGTGGGTCGTGGCGGTGTACCTCGTGGCGGTGGCGATGCTGACGCTCCATCTATACCATGGCATCTGGAGCGCCCTGCAGACCCTCGGCGCGAGTCATCCGACGTACAACCGCTGGCGACGCGGCGTGGCGGCTGCCCTCGCGCTGGCGGTGATGGCGGGCTTCGCGGCGGTGCCGCTGAGCGTGTTCGCCGGGATCATTCGGTAGGCGCGGAGCGAGACGACGCATGGAACTGCGCGCGAAGGTGCCCTCGGGGCCGATTCAGGAGAAGTGGGACAAGCACCGCTTCGAAATGAAGCTCGTCAATCCCGCCAACAAGCGGAAATACGAGATCATCATCGTCGGCACCGGTCTCGCCGGGGCGTCCGCTGCGGCGACCCTCGGGGAGCTCGGCTATCGCGTCAAGGTCTTCACGTATCACGACAGCGCCCGCCGGGCGCACAGCATCGCGGCCCAGGGCGGCATCAACGCGGCCAAGAACTACCAGAACGACGGCGACAGCGTGTACCGGCTGTTCTACGACACGGTCAAGGGCGGAGACTTCCGGGCGCGCGAGGCCAACGTGTACCGGCTGGCGCAGATCAGCCTCAACATCATCGATCAATGCGTCGCCCAGGGCGTGCCGTTCGCGCGCGAGTACGGCGGCCTGCTCGCGAACCGGTCGTTCGGCGGGGCGCAGGTCTCGCGCACCTTCTATGCGCGCGGCCAGACCGGGCAGCAATTGCTGCTTGGCGCGTACCAGGCGCTCGCCCGGCAGGTGGCCGAAGGCACGGTCACACTGTACCCCCGGACCGAGATGCTCGATGTCATCGTGATCGACGGCCAGGCTCGGGGCATCGTGGTGCGCGATCTGGTGACGGGCACGATCAGCGCGCACATGGCGCAGGCCGTGGCGCTCGGAACGGGCGGGTACAGCAATGCCTTCTTCCTGTCCACGAATGCCAAGGCGTGCAACGCGACCGCCATCTGGCGGGCCTATCGGCGCGGCGCCGGCTTTGCCAACCCGTGCTTCACGCAGATCCACCCGACCTGCATCCCGCAGGCGGGGGACTACCAGTCGAAGCTCACGTTGATGAGCGAGTCGCTGCGCAACGACGGCCGTATCTGGGTGCCTGTCCGGGCGGGCGACACGCGGCAGGCCAACGCCATTCCCGAAGGTGAGCGGGACTACTACCTGGAACGGATCTACCCGAGCTTCGGCAATCTCACGCCGCGCGACGTCGCCTCCCGACGGGCCAAGGAGATGGTCGACAAGGATCAGGGCGTAGGGCCGGCGCGGAACGGCGTGTACCTCGACTTCCGCGACGCCATCCAGCGGCTCGGCCGGCAGACCATCGCGGAGCGGTACGGCAATCTGTTCGACATGTACCTGCAGATCACCGGCGAGAATCCCTACGACGTGCCCATGCGGATCTACCCGGCTCCCCACTACACGATGGGTGGGCTGTGGGTGGACTACAACCTCATGAGCACGTTGCCGGGGCTGTTCGTGATCGGCGAAGCGAACTTCTCGGACCACGGGGCGAATCGGCTGGGCGCCAGCGCGCTCATGCAGGGCCTCGCGGACGGCTACTTCATCCTGCCGTCCACCATCGGCGACTACCTCGCGCAGACCAAGTTCGCGGCGGTGCCGGAGGATCACGCGGTGGGCCGCGGTGCGGTGGCGGAGGCGGAGGCGCGCACCAGGCGCCTGCTCGGCATCAACGGCTCGCGCACCGTGGATGCGTTCCATCGCGAGCTGGGCACGCTCTTGTGGGAGTTCTGCGGGATGGAGCGGACCGCCGACGGACTGCACCACGCCTTGCGGGAGATTCCCCGCATCCGGGAGGCCTTTTGGGCGGATGTCCGGGTGCCGGGTGACGGCCAGGATCTGAATCAGGAACTGGAAAAGGCCGGCCGGGTGGCGGACTTCCTCGAGTTCGCCGAGGTGATGTGTCTCGACGCGTTGCAGCGGGACGAGTCGTGTGGAGGCCACTTCCGCGAAGAACACCAGACGCCCGATGGCGAGGCCAGGCGCGACGACGAGCAGTTCGCGCACGCGGCTGTCTGGGAGTACACCGGCGACGACCATCCGCCGAAGCGGCACGTCGAGCCCCTGACGTTCGAGTACGTGCACCTCGCCCAGCGGAGCTACAAGTGATGAACCTGACCTTGCACGTGTGGCGACAGTCCGGGGCGGCGGCCGCCGGCCGCTTCGAGCGATACGAAGCGCGCGACGTGAGTGAGCACATGTCCTTCCTCGAGATGCTCGATGTCGTCAACGAGGGGCTGATCGAGGCCGGGAAGGAACCAATTGCCTTCGAGCACGACTGCCGCGAGGGAATCTGCGGATCGTGCGGGATGGTGATCAACGGCCGACCACACGGACCGGTGCCGCGCGTGACGGCCTGCCAGCTGCACATGCGGACCTTCAAGGACGGAGACCAGATCTGGATCGAGCCCTGGCGCGCGCGCGGCTTCCCGGTGCTCAAGGACCTGGTGGTCGACCGGAGCGCGTTCGACCGGGTCATTCAGGCGGGCGGCTACGTCTCCGTGCGCACCGGCGCGGCCCCGGACGCCAATGCGGTACCGATTCCCAAGCGCGACGCCGAACGGGCCATGGATGCCGCCGCCTGCATCGGGTGCGGCGCCTGCGTGGCCGCGTGTCCCAATGGCAGCGCCATGTTGTTCACCGCCGCGAAGGTCGCGCACCTCGGCGCGCTCCCGCAGGGGCAGCCCGAGCGCTACTCCCGGGTCCGCCACATGCTGGCCCAGCATGACGACGAAGGGTTCGGCAGCTGCACGAATCACGGCAACTGCGAAGCCGCCTGCCCCAAGGGGATCAGTATCGACTGGATCGCTCAGCTGAACCGCGACGCCATTCGCGCGGCGCTGGGGAAGGCCACGGAGTACGCCGGGGTGGGCGGGGGCGGCGCGTAGCGCGGTCGCGGCTCCCACGGGACCCAGGGGCGGTGACCGCGTTGGTCACCGCCCCTCGTCGTGGCACCCCCAGCGCCGGGGAACTACCCAGCCGCGCGCACGGCTGCCGTGGTCGAGACGCCCACCAGGGACACGAGGCCGCCAAAGCGGCGCTCGCGGCGCCCGAAGTCGGCCAGCGATGCCGCGAGATGCTCGCGGCGGAAATCAGGCCACAGCACGTCCGCGAACAACAGCTCCGCGTAGGCCGCCTCCCACAGCAGGAAGTCGGACAACCGCTGCTCCCCCCCCGTCCGGACGAGCAGGTCCACCGGTGGGACGCCGCGCGTGAGCGCCCGCTCGAGCGCCGACTGGGTCACCGCGCCGGCCTCGCGGGCCACTTCGCTCGCGGCCTCGGTGATGGCCCACTGCGCGCTGTAGTCGATCGCGAGGCGCAGGTGCAACCGCGTGCCGCCCGCGGAGGCCCGCTCCAGCCGCTCCAGTTCGGCCCGGGCCGAGGCGGGCAGCCGATCCCGGCGACCGATCGCCGTGACCTGGACGCCGTTCTCGATCAGCTCCGCCTGCTCGCGCCGGCAGTACTCGCGCAGCAGCCAGAACAGCCGACCGACCTCGGCCGCCGGCCGTCGCCAGTTGTCGGCGGAGAACGCGTACAACGTGAGCGTCGTGACGCCCAGATCCGGACATGCGCGCACGGTGTCGCGCACGCTCTCGACGCCGGCCACGTGGCCACGCCAGCGGGGCCGCCCGCGCATCCGTGCCCAGCGCCCGTTCCCATCCATGATGATGGCGACGTGGACCCCGCTCATGATCGCTCCAGCGCCTCGCGGGCGGCGCTCAAGATCTGTTCCATATGTGCCAGGTACGCCTCCAACGCCTTCCTCCCTTTCGCCGTTAGCCGATACTCGGTGCGCGGCTTCCGGTCCTCGAAGCCCTTGAGCACCCGGATGTACCCGGCCTCCTCGAGTTTCCGGGCATGCACGCTCAGATTCCCGTCGGACGTGCGCAGCACGTCCTTGAGGTCCGCGAACGACAGACTGTCGTTCGCAGCCAGTGCAGAAACGATGCCGAGCCGGATCCGCTCGTGGATGAGCCGGTCGAGATCCTCGGCCGCGAGACTACCCGCCATGACGTGTGAGAACGAGGATCCCGAAGATGAGGTGGATGGCGCCGAACCCGGCGGCCAGGAGCATGGGACCCCACGGCGGCGCGAGCAGCGCGGCCGCCCCGAACGCAAGGAGCACCAGGCCCATGCCGCGAATCGCGCGGACCGACAACGTGCCGCCGGCCGTGACCCCCGCGCCGTAGAGCGTGAGCCACAGCCCGGGGAGCAGAGTTCGAGCGCCGGCACCCGCGAGCGCGTAGGTCAGCACCGCCCCGGCCACGAGGACCGGTGCCATGACCCAGGCCAGCTTCCGGAACGAGCCGGACCACAGGGGCACGTCCAGGCGACGCGCCTTGAAGATGTTCGCCACGCCGGCCACGACCACCGCCAGTGCGGCCGTCGGGATCCAGACGCGGAGCGCCGTGGGATCGTCCAGCCGCGCCGCGAGGCCCGAGCCGATCAGACCGAGGACCCCGACTCCGAGGAGTCCCCAACCGGACACGGCGGTGAAGCTCGATGCCGACTCCATGGTCTGGCGGATGAAGGCGAGCGTCGCCTTGACCTCTTCGCGTTCTTCGTGGGTGGGAATGCTCACGCCTCGGCCTCGGTGTCAAAGTGCTTTGCATCATAAAGTATGGACCCCTGGTCGCCCGGGCAAGAGCACAATGTGATCCGGATCACATTCCCGTCCCGTCATTCCGCGACCTGTCGACCCGTCGACCCGGCCCTTGCCCGCGGCGGCAGGCCGCGCGAACGTGCGGCGTCCCTTCCCGTGCGGAGCGCGCCGTGCGTGTCCTGATCTCGCTGTGTTGCGGATTCTGCCTGTGCCGCCCGGCGCCGCTGGTCGGCCAGGGTGTTTCGACCGTCGAGGCGCGGATCGTCCGGGCCGTCGATTCGCTCACGCCCGGCGCCATCGACCTGCTCGAACGGACCGTGAACGTCAACAGCGGCACCTTCAACCCGGCCGGGGTGCGCCGGGTAGGGGAGTTGTTTCGGGCCGAGTTGGACGCGTTGGGATTCGCCACCCGGCTGATTCCAATGGACTCGGTCGGGCGGGGCCCCCACCTGTTCGCCGAGCGGACCGGCCGCGGGCCGCGGCTCCTCCTGATCGGACACCTCGACACCGTGTTCGAGGAGGACAGCCCCTTCCAGCGATTCGAGCGGCTGGATGCCCGCGTGGCCCGCGGCCCCGGGACGGAGGACATGAAGGGCGGAAACGTGGTCGTCCTCCTGGCGCTCCACGCCCTCCGCGCCGCCGGGGTGCTCGACGGCGTCAGCGCGACCGTCGCCTTCACGGGCGACGAGGAAGACACGGGCGATCCGCTCGCCATCAGCCGGCGGGACCTCGTCGAGGCGGCGCGCCGCAGCCGCTACGCGCTCGGGTTTGAGGGCGGCGTGGGCGGCACCGGCACCGCCACCGTGGCGCGCCGGGGGTTCACCGGCTGGCGGCTCGCCGTGCGCGCGACGAGCGGGCACTCCTCACTGATCTTCCGGCCGGCCTTCGGCTACGGTGCCCTGTTCGAGCTCGCGCGGATTCTCGACGCCTTCCGGACCGAACTGGTGGGGGAGGCGTACCTCACGTTCAACCCCGGGGTCGCCCTGGGCGGTGCCACCGTCGAGTTCGACCCCATGGGCGGGCGCGGGTCGGTCTACGGCAAGACGAATATCATTCCGGAGACGGCGGTCGCGATCGGCGATCTCCGGACAGTGTCGATCGCGCAGCGGGAGCGGACCAAGGAGCGGATGCGCGCGATCGTCGCGCAGCATCTTCCGGGGACGGCGGCGGAGATCGAGTTCGAGGACTCGTCACCGCCGATGGACCCCAAGCCGGCCAACTACGAGTTGCTGGCCACGCTGAATCGGGTCAGCCTCGACCTGGGCTACGGGCCCGTGGAGGCGGTGGACCCGGCCGAGCGTGGGGCCGCGGACATCTCGTTCGTCGCGGCGGAGGTGACCGCGGCGCTCGACGGGCTGGGGGTCGTGGGCGACGGCGGACATACCGTGAGGGAGACGGTCGAGCTCACGACCATCCCGTTCATGGCGAAGCGGGCGGCGTTGCTGATCTACCGGCTGAGTCGGGAAGGGGAGATGCCGTGAAACGTGAAACGTGAAACGTGAAACGAAGTTCCCCCCGGTCGCGCGTTTCACGTATCACGCTTCACGGGTTACGCTCTCCCAAGGCCTGCCTTTCGCAGCAGGTCTTCCATCAGGCACCAGCGGGTGAAGCTCGACTGAATCAGATTGAGTCCCACGAACGCCGTGAACAGGTACCACCACGGGCTTACCCAGTAGCCCAGCGCGAGCGACCCCAGGATGAACACGCCGGCGATCCGCCGGATCAGGTAGTGCATCGTCATAACACCTCCATGCTGTCCAGGATGTAGGCCTTGAGGCCCTCTTCGGGGCCCCGTTGTTCCCGCAAGGTTGTGAGCGCGTCACACAGCCCGGCACAGTCGCCCTCCGGCAGGGCCACGAAATACAGCGTGCTCGATCCGGGGAAGACCCGCGTGCCCAGTTTGCGGCCGGTGGCACCCTTGCCGAGGACGTTGGGAAACGCGCTGTAGCCGCGTACCGCCCGGGCCTCCAGCAGGCGCTCGACGTCGTCGGCGTGATCAGCGTCCACGAAGATCAGCAGTACTTTCATCGGTGCATCTCGTAGTAGAGCAGGGGAATCGCGACCAGCGTGAGCGCGGTGGACACCACGGCCCCGCTGATCAAGGCAATACCGAGTCCCTGGAAGATGGGATCGGAGACCATGACCGCTCCGCCGATCACGACGGCGGCGGCCGTGAGGATGATGGGCCGGGATCGGATCAGCCCCGAGGCGATGACGGCGTCGCGGACCGACCGGCCCCGCGCGCGGCCCAGCTCGACGAAGTCGACGAGCAGAATAGAATTGCGGACGATGATCCCGGCCAGGGCGATCATGCCGATCATCGACGTGGCGGTGAAGAACGCGCCGCTCGCCGCATGCGCTGGGAGGATCCCGATCAGCGTGAGCGGGATCGGCGCCATGATCACGAGTGGGACCGAGAAGGACTGGAACCACGCCACGACCAGTACGTAGATGAGTACCAGCACGGCGGCGAACGCGATCCCGAGATCGCGGAACACGTCGACCGTGATCTGCCACTCGCCGTCCCACACGAGGAACGGCCGTTCGGTGAGGGTCGGGGACGCGGCGTAGTAGACGGCGAAGTCGTCGCCGATCGTCGCCAGATCGTTCCGCATTGCCAGCATCGCGTAGGCCGGGCTCTCGAGCCGGCCGGCAACGTCGCCCGTCACGTACACCACGGGACGCAGGTTCTTGCGGAAGATCGGCGTCCAGCCGGCGACGCTGTCGAGCGTCGCGAGCGATCCCAGCCGCCGCGCGCCGTGTGGGGTGGCCACCGGGAGCGCCGCCAGGTCGCCGAGACCGGCGGCCGCCGAATCCGCTAATCCCACGCGGATGGGCACCGCCTCCGCGGCGCGATCGTCGTGCAACAGCCCGGCGCTCGCTCCGCTCAGGGCCGCCGCGATCGTCTGGGCGACGTCCCGCGGGTTCGTACCGGCCCGTATGGCCTCCGCCTGGGCCACAGCCGCCCGCACCTGCGTGTGCGGCGCGGCAACCGACCAATCCACGTCCACCACGCCCTCCGTCCGCTCGAACACCGCTTTGACCCGCTCGGCGGCAGCGATCTGCGCCTCGTACGTCGGCCCGTAGATCTCGGCCGTGAGCGTGGAGAGCACCGGCGGCCCCGGGGGAATCTCGGCCACCTTGACGGCGGCGCCGTACGCCCGGGCGAGGGAGTCGACGATCGGTCGGACGCGCAGCGCAATCGCGTGGCTCTGCGCCGACCGCTCGTGCTTGGACCGGAGGTTCACCTGCACGTCAGCGACCGTCGGGCCACGCCGCAGGAAATAGTGCCGCACGAGGCCATTAAAGTTGAAGGGCGCGGCAATGCCGGCATACGTCTGCACGTCGGCAACGGCCTCGTCGCGAGCGACGGCGAGCGCGAGAACTTGTGCCACCTGGGCCGTGCGTTCGAGCGACGTCCCCTCCGGCATGTCCACGATCAGCTGGAATTCGCTCTTGTTGTCGAACGGCAGCATCTTCACCGTCACGAGCTTGAGCGGCACGAGCAGCACGGACACCAGCAGCAGACCCACGACCCCGCCGTACGCGGCCAGCCGCCGCGGGCGGCTCGCCAGTAATCCCTCCAACAGGTCGCGGTACCAGCGCGCGAGTCGTCCGCCGGGCAGCGCTTCTTCGGTGCCGCCCCCGACAGGGGGCGCCGCGTGGCCCTTGAGGAGCCGAACGGCCAGGTAGGGTGTCACGATGAACGCGACGGCGAGCGAGAAGACCATGGCGACGGACGCGCCCACGGGGATGGGGCGCATGTAGGGTCCCATCAGCCCGGAGACGAACGCCATCGGCAGGATCGCCGCGATCACCGTGAGCGTCGCGAGAATCGTGGGGTTCCCGACTTCATCGACCGCGATCACCGCCGCCTCGTCGACGTGGCGCTGTCCCAGGCCGATGTGGCGCGCGATGTTCTCCACGACGACGATGGCGTCGTCCACGAGGATGCCGATTGCGAAGACGAGCGCGAACAGCGTGATGCGATTGAGCGTGTAGCCGTACAGCCGGTAGACCAGCAGGGTGAGCGCCAGCGTGACGGGGACCGCCACGAGGACGACCACGGCTTCGCGCCACCCGAGGGTGGCCCAAACCAGCACCGCGACCCCGAGGGTGGCGATCAGGATGTGGAGCAGGAGTTCCCGCGACTTTTCGGTGGCCGTCTCGCCGTAGTTCCGGGTGACCGTCAGCCGGACGTCATCGGCCAGCAGGGAGCCCCGCAGGCGCTCCACGCGGTGGAGGATGTGCTCGGCGATCGTCGCCGCGTTCGTGCCCTCCCGCTTGGCGATCGCGAGCGTGACCGCGGGCTCGAACGCCGTCCCGCCGCCGGGCAGGAACGCGACGTATTGATCCGGCTCCGCAGGCCCGTCGGTCACGGTGGCCACGTCGCGCAGCCGAATGGCCCGGTCGCCCTGCACGCCGACCACGACCTCCCGCACCTGCTCCACATCGCGCAGCAGGTGGCCGACCCGCACCGGGAGGGATCGGTTCCCGCCGAGCAACTCGCCCGCGGGGAGTTCCGCGTTGGCCACGCCCAGGCTGTGGAGCACCGCCGCCGCGGAGAGGCCGCGCACGGCGAGCGCCTGCGGATCCAGCGTGACCCGCACTTCCCGCGGGGCACCACCCACGAGCCACGTTTCCGCGACGTCCGGAATCCGCTTCAACTCGGCGCCGAGCTCCGCCGCCTGCTGCCGCAGCAGGTAGCCATCGCCGGCGTCCGCACCGCCCGAGAACGTGAGCGTCAGAATCGGCACCTCGTTGATGCCGTGGAGCGTGACGAATGGCGGGGTGGCCCCGGCGGGCGCCCGGTCCGCGGTGGCCAGCAGCTTGCCGTACAGTCGCGTGAGTGCCAGTTCTGGTTCCGTGCCGACCATGAACCGGGCCGTGATCAGCGCCCCGTCGGCCTGCGCGATGCTGTAGAGGTACTCGATCCCGGGCACTTCCCACAGGGCGCGTTCGAGCGGTTCCACGACGCGGCGCTCCACCTCGCGCGGCGCCGCTCCGGGGAGGCCGACCGCCACGTCGATCATCGGCACCCGGATCTGCGGCTCCTCCTCGCGCGGCGTGGTGAGCAGGCCCCCCACACCCGCGGCGAGCGAGGCGCCGATCAGGAGTGGCGTGAGCTTCGAGTTGAGGAAGCGCTGGGCGAGACCACCCGACGGGCCGGTCTTCATGGCCGGATCCGCTCCCCGGGCTCGAGTCCGCTCAGCACCTCGACCCGGTCGTCGGCGAGCGTGCGCCCGAGGCGGATCCACCGGAGCCGCTCGCCGTCCCCGGCGACCACCCGGACACCCGTGAGCTGGCCGCGCCTGACCACGGCGGACGCGGGAATGGCAACACCCGACCGGACCCCGGCCGGCACGAAGCCGGTGACCGACACCCCCGTGGGCCAATCGGCCGGCACCTCGATCCGCACCTCGACCGTTCGCGTCATCGGATCGGCGCCACCGGCGACGGCGCGAATCGGGCCGTCGGTCGTCCGGCCGTCACCCGTGAGCCGGATGCGGGACCCCGGGGCGAGCCCGCGCGCGAGATCCACCGGCACGGCCAGCACGGCCTCCCGCGGTCCGATGCTCTCGAGCACGAGCAGCGGCATGCCGGGATTCGCCAGGTCGCCGGGGTCGACCGTGCGCGCCGCGACGACGCCATCGAACGGCGCGACGATCCGGGCGTAGCCGTCGGCCGTCTCCACCTCGGTCAGCGCGGCGCGCGCCATGGCCAGCTGTGACGCGGCATGCGTGAGCCCGAGGTGGGCCTGATCGCGCTGCACCTGGGAGACGACGTCCTGGGCGTAGAGCGTGTCCATCCGGGCCGCGTGCCGCGCGGCCTCGGCATGCGCCGCGCGAGCCGCCGTGACCGCCGCCTCCGCCTTGGCGCGATGCGCGGCGATATCGTCGAGCCCCAGGCGGATCAGCGTCTGCCCCGCCCGCACCGTGGCGCCCAACTGCACGGGCACTGCGGTCACCCGGGCCATCAGTCGCGTCGAGATCTCCGCCCGGTTGCGGGAGGTGATCGTGCCGGCCACGGGCAGCAGGATCGGCAGCGACTCGGCCTGCACGAGCAGGCCCGCTGGCAGCGCGGGGGGTGTTGCCGGCGGTGCGGCGTCTCCATCCCCGCACGCCAGGGCCCCCGCTACGGTGAGCGTCAGGACGACAAGGGTTCTCATTGGTCGTGCACTCCGTAGGCGAATTCGAGCGCTGCCTGTGCGATCAGCAGATCGCGGCGCGCAGTGAAGAAGTTCACGGTCGCGTTCGTGGCCGCGGCCTGAACGTCGAGAAGCTCGGTGATCGGGGCCGCGCCGGTCCGATACCGAGCCTGTGCCTGCGTGAGCGCGACCCGCGCCTCGCGGTCGGCCCGGGCGGCGACGTCGGCGCCGGCCCGCGCGGCGCGGAGCCGACGGTCGGATTCGAGGATCTCCACGTCGGCCTGGCGGCGGGTGGCCTCGAGCCGTGCCTGCGCGGCGTCCCGCTCTGCCGTCGCCCGCCGCACGGCGGCGACCCCGCCCAACGCGGGGAACACGTTCCACCGCAGCGCCACCCCCACCGTCCAGTCCCCGCTGCCATCGCTCCACGGGGCATCGTGCCCGTGGTATGAGAGGACGCCGAACGCTCCGAGCTGCGGCAGTTGGGCGGCCCAGGCGCTCTTGCGCCCCAGGTTGGCCGCCTCCGATGCCGCCGTGAGCGCCCGCAGATCGCCACGGTCCGTCACGGTGCAGCCGCCGCCGCCGTCGCACGGCGCGGGCCGCTCGCCCGTGAGCGAGTCGGCGAGGGCGAGCGGGGTCCCCTCCGGGATCGCGAGAATCGCGCGCAGCCGCGAGATGGCGTTCTCGGCCTCCGCCTCGGCGGCCAGCCGCCGGACTTCGATGTCGGCCGCGTGCAGTCCCGCCAGCCGCGCGTCGAGGCCGGTCACCATCCCCTGTGCGTGGAGCGCCTCCGCCTGCCGCACGTGCGCCCGGGCGGCCACGAGCGCCGTGTCCAGCGCGCCCAGGCGCCGGCCCGCCAGCTGGGCGTCCAGATACGCACGCGTCGCAATGAACGCCGTCCCGCCGCCGGCCCGCTCCGCGCCAGCCGCGGCCGCCCCGGCCGCGCGCCGGGCCGCCGCGTATCCGAACAGCCCCTCGGGGGCGAACAGGGGCAACTCGGCCACCGCCATGCTCGTGAACCCGCCGAACGTGGCTGGACTGTTGAGCGCGTCGAGCGCGAGATCGGCGCCGGCAAAGACCCCCTGCCGCAGCTTCAGACCGAACACCGCCACCGGGTCCGTGGTGCGGACCCCTTGCACCTCGGTCCGGATACTGGGGAGGAAAGCCCGGGACGCCTCACGCGGAAGCTGTGCCATGCCCCGCGCCGCGGCGCGCTCGGCCCGCAGCGCCGGGTTGTGGCTCAGGGCCCGCGCGACGGCGTCGTCCAGGGTGAGGACGACGGTATCCTGGGGTGAGGCGGCGAGGGATAATAGAATAGCAATAATCATATGTTATGGACCATAAAAAAACCCCGCCCTCACATGTCGCAGGTCCGGATGCAGTCGAGGATGTGGTGTACCTTCTCATCCTGCACCCGATAGTGGACGTGCACGCCTTCGCGCCGCGCGCTGACCACCTGTGCCCCGCGCATCTTGGCCAAATGCTGGGATACGATGGCCTGCGGCAGGTTCAGCTTTTCCTGGATGTCCGAGACCGTGGCCTCGCCGCCCTCGAGCACCTCGACGATCTTCAGGCGCTCCGGGTGACCCAGCAGCTTGATGATCTCGGCGGCCCGCTGGAGCACCTCGGGGGTGACCGAGCGGACGAGTTGTTTCCGTGCCATGGCCTTATTGTATAGCAATACTTCTATGTGCGCAAGGGGGGCGGCAAAACCCCGCCCTCTCCGGGAGAGGGGGCGGGGTGGCGGGCCGAACCGGGTGGGGGGCTAGACGTCGAGGTTCCGGACGAACTTCGCGTTCTCCTCGATGAACACCCGACGGGGTTCCACTTCGTCGCCCATCAGCTTCTCGAACAACTCGGCGGCCATCGTCGCGTCATCCATCTCGACCTTGAGAATCGTGCGCGATGCCGGATCCATCGTGGTCTTCCACAGTTGGTCCGGGTTCATCTCGCCGAGCCCCTTGTACCGCTGGATGTTGACCGACCCCTTGCCGGCGCCGTTGGACAGCCGGTTGATGGCCTCGTCGCGCTCGGACTCGTCGTACACGTAGAACTCGTCCTTGCCCTTCGCGACCCGGAAGAGGGGCGGCTGCGCGATGTAGACGAAGCCTGCCTCGATCAGCTGCTTCATCTCCTTGTAGAAGAAGGTGAGCAGCAGCGTGCGGATGTGCGCGCCGTCCACGTCGGCGTCGGTCATGATGATGATCTTGTGATACCGCGCGTCGTCCAGCTTGAACTCGTCTTCGCCCACACCGGTGCCGATCGCCGTGATGATCGTCCGGATCTCCTCGTTCGAGAGGATCTTGTCGATCCGCGCGCGCTGCACGTTCAGGATCTTGCCCCGGAGCGGGAGGATGGCCTGAAACGAGCGGTCGCGCCCCTGCTTGGCGGACCCGCCGGCGCTGTCCCCTTCGACGATGTAGAGCTCGCACAGCGTCGGGTCGGTCAGCGAGCAATCCGCCAGCTTGCCCGGCAGAATGCCGCCCTCGAGGGCGCTCTTCTTGCGCACGAGCTCGCGGGCCTTGCGCGCCGCCTCACGCGCGCGCGCCGCGCTCGCCGCCTTGTCGATCACGGCGCGGGCGACGCTTGGCGTCTCCATCAGGTAGTTGAACAGATGCTCGTACACGACCTGCCGGACGATCCCCTCGACCTCCGAGTTGCCGAGTTTCGTCTTGGTCTGCCCCTCGAACTGGGGCTCCTTCACCTTGACGTGGATGACCGAGGTGAGGCCTTCCCGTACGTCGTCGCCCGATAGGGTGAAGTTCTCCTTCTTGAGCAGTCCTTTGTTCTTGGCGACCTCGTTGATGACCCGCGTCAGCGCCGCCTTGAATCCCGTGAGATGCGTCCCGCCCTCGTGCGTGTTGATGTTGTTCACGAAGGAGAAGATGTTCTCCGCGTAGCCGTCGTCGTACTGCAGGGCGACGTCGATCTCCACCTCGTCCTTGGTCGTGGCGAAGGTGACCGGCTTGGGGTGCAGGGGTTTACGCAGCCCGCGTAGATGTTCGACGAATTGCTTGAGGCCGTCGCGGAACTGGAAGGACTCCTCCTTCACCGGCTCGGCGCGCTCGTCGCGGACGGCCACCGTGAGGCCGCTGTTCAGGAAGGCCAGCTCCCGCAGGCGGTTGGCCACGGTGGCGTAGTCGAAGCGGATCTCCGGGAAGATCTCCGAGTCGGCCTTGAAGTGCACCTTCGTGCCGGTGCGCTTCCCGACCTTGCCCGTCACCTCGAGCTTCTGCACGGTCTTGCCGCGGGCGAACGCCATGTGGTGTTCCTGCCCGTCCCGGCACACCCACACGTCGAGCCGCTCGGAGAGCGCGTTGACCACCGACACACCGACGCCGTGCAGGCCGCCGGACACCTTGTACGTGGCCTTGTCGAACTTGCCGCCGGCGTGCAGCATCGTCATCGCGACTTCGAGGCCGGGGACCTTCTCGGTCTTGTGCAGGTCGACCGGAATGCCGCGCCCGTTGTCCGTGACGGTGACCGCGTTGTCGGCGTGGATCGTCACCTCGATGCGGTCGCAGAAGCCGGCCAGCGCTTCGTCGATCGAGTTGTCCACGACCTCGTAGACGAGGTGGTGCAGCCCGCGGGCGGCGGTGGAGCCGATGTACATGCCCGGACGGCGCCGCACCGCCTCGAGCCCTTTCAAGACCTGGATCGAATCGGAGCTGTACTGCCCCTGCTGTTTTGATGCGGTCATGCGCCTGTCGGAATGGATCCGTCCTGCGAGAACGGGGGCCGCGAGCGACCCCCGGAGGGTCCTCTCAATATACCCAAACAAACCCCCAACCGCAATCGGCGAGAACGGCCGTAAACCGTTGCCAAGGCGTGACTTGTAACGTGGCTCGGTCCGCAGGCCAGCCGGCCTTCCGTCGCGCCGTCCCTCCGCCGTTTCCTCCTACGGCTCGTTGCCCCGTGCACCGTCGATTTCCCCGACTCGCCAGACGATGCGGCGGATCTTCTTGGCCCGCTCACCGAGGCGCCGGAGGATGTCCGGGCTCATCAGCTGAAGCTCTTGCATCCACGGCGCCGTAGTCACGCGCACGAACAGGATCCCGTCTTCCGAGACCCCCTCGGCCTGGGTGACACGGGCGATCTGGGGGCCGACGAGGTCCGGCCAGGCATCGACCACACTGGCCTGATCCAGTCGCGTCTTGAGGCCGGTGCGCCTGAGGTACGCGGCCAGCGCCTCGTGGAGGCCGACGGCGGGTCCCTCACGCGGCAAGGCGGCCTCCCTGCATCTGCCAGCGAGGCCGGTCGAACAGCGCCGTCGGCACTTCGGCGTCGCGCGGCGCCGTGACGATGGCCTGTCCCGGCAGCGTCTCGCCGATCAGGCTCAGCAACCGTTCCTGCCGACGGGCGTCGAGCTCGGCGAACGCGTCGTCGAACAGCGCGATCGGGCTGGTGCCGTGGACGCCTGCGAGGGACTCCGCTTCCAGCAGTCGCAGAGCGAGCGCGGCGGTCCGCTGTTGCCCGGCCGATCCGACCCACCGGGTCTCGTGACCCGCGAGACTGAGCCGCAGCTCGTCTCGGTGCGGCCCGATGGTCGTCATGCCCCGCCGGAGGTCGCGCGCGCGCGCGCCGGCCAGCCCCGCGACGACGGCGGCGGCGTCCACTGCGCCGCCGCGATGCAGGTGATAGGCGACGCCGGGCTCGTCTGCCTCGCCGAGGGCGGCGCACAATTCGGCGAACCGGGTGGCGTGCCGCTCCACCCAGGCGAGCCGTCCGGCGGCGACCGCCGCCGCGGCGTGCGCCAGCGGCTCGTCGAACGCCCACGCCGCCTCCGCCTGCCCGCGCCGCAGGGCCGCGTTCCGCTGGCGCAAGGCCGCCCGCAAGGCCGTCAGGGCGTCGAGGTAGCGGCGGTCGCTCAGCGCCAGCAACACGTCGAGATAGCGGCGCCGTTCGGCCGGTCCCCCGGCGACCAGCACCCGGTCCGCGGGGGAGAAGCTCACGGCCAGCAACCGCCCCACCGCGTCGCCGAGCTTGCCGACGGGGGCGCCGTCTACGGTCACCTTCTTCCGCGCCCCGTGGACCTCGTAGCCGGCGGTCACCCGGTGGCCGGCCGAGCCGGCCACAAAGAAGCCCGCCTCGGTGAACCGCACCAACTCGCGATCTTTCACGCCGCGAAACGACCGGAACAGCACGAGGTAGTAGATCGCCTCGAGCAGGTTGGTCTTGCCCTGGCCGTTGTCACCAATGATGACGGCCCCTCGCGCGGGCCACTCGACGTCGAGCGCGGCGAGGTTCCGGAAGTTGCGGATCGTGAGGGCGGTCAGCTCCACGCGGGTGCGGGCCGCGGGCCGGGAGCCCGCCGGACGGTCCGCGTCACGGGCGGCGGCCCACGCCCAGGGCGGGTGGCGCGACGACCGTGACGGACGCGGTGGCCGTGGTGCGGTCGCCCACGAGATCCTTGGCGTACGCGGCGATCTCGATCACCTCGCCCGGCAGGAAGCCGCCGGGGATCGGCCAGAGAAAGACCCCCTCGGCCTCGCGGCGGTCGAAGGCGTCGACCTCCTCGGTCCGGCCGAGAATCGTGACGGTGACCGAGTCGAGTCCGTTGTCGTCGCGAGCCAGCACGATGATCAGCGCGGTGTCCGGACTGGTGACGACGTTGCCCGACGGCGGCTCGATCGTGAGCGTGGGGGGACCCGGCCGCAGCCGGTCCTCCGCACAGCCCGCCGCGATCGCGAGGAGCGCGAAGGCGAGGGCGCTCACCGCCGATGGTCGCAGAGGCGCGCAGGGCATGGGGGGAAAGCTAATCCAGCGTCGCCGCGGTGGGGGAGGTAGCGGGAGCCCCGCTGGCGTGCGAACTTGGGAACCTGGCCCGCGCCACGCCGTATCACCACGAGCGGGCTGCGGCTCGCGCGGCTCCCGCATCCCAGCATGCCACAAGGAGGCAGCCCTGATGTCTCGTTCCTGGACTGCGCTCGGCCTCGTCGGCCTGGCGCTCACCGCCGGCACGGTCGCCGCGACCGGTGGCTGGACGCAGGCCGTCAAGCCCACGGTGACGGTGTACAAGACCCCCACGTGAGGGTGCTGCACCGAGTGGGTGGTTCACCTGCAAAAGCACGGATACAAAGTCGACGCGCGTGACGTGGACGAGCCGGCCCTCATGGACATGAAGGCCGCGTCCCGCGTCCCGGGCCAGTTGGAATCCTGCCACACGGCCGTCGTGGACGGCTACGTGGTGGAGGGCCATGTCCCTGCGTCCGATATCGACCGGTTGCTCAAGGAACGGCCTTCCGTGGTCGGGCTGGCGGTCCCGGGGATGCCCATCGGGTCACCGGGCATGGAGCAGGGCGATCGTCGCGATCCCTACGCGGTGCTCACCTTTGATCGGGAGGGACGCACGACCGTCTTCGCGCGCCACTAGCGCGGCACGGTGATGACGAACGTGATGACACACCGCACGCCACTCCTGTGGCTGCTCCTCGCCGGGGGCGTCGCCTGTAGCGACGGTCCGTCGGCGCCCCAGGCTGTACCGATGCCGGCCCTGTCGGTGGGGGGCGTCTTCACCTGTCAGCTCGATGCCGACGGACGGGCGACGTGCTGGGGGGCCAACCTCTGGGGGCAGCTGGGCGAGGACACGGGTGTCGAGTGCGATCGGAATCCGTGCACGCCGCTGCCCATGCCCATCGCCCCCGGCGTACGATTCCGGGGACTGAGCGCGAGCACCGCTTCCAGCATCTGGTCGGGGCACGTCTGCGGCATCAGCACCGACTTCACGGCGCTCTGCTGGGGCGTCGACCACACACAGCTCGGGCAGGAGCTGGTGTCGCCGGAATACTGCGTGGCCGTCAACGGTCTCGTCGGCCAGCCCTGCAGCCGCGCGCCACTCGCCGTCCCGGTGCCCGGGCGTCCGGTGGGGATCGCCTCGGGAGACTTCCACACCTGCGCGCTGACGGCCGACGGGGCGTTGTGGTGCTGGGGTTCGGATTCCAACGGGCAACTCGGGTCACCTGACGACGAACTGTGCGGGTTGTACGATCTGCCGTGCAGCTTCGCCCCGGTCCGCGTGAGCGTGGACCTGCCGTTCGTTCAGGTCGTGGCGGGCGCCCTGCACACCTGCGCGCTTGCCGTGAACGGGACCGCCCACTGCTGGGGCAACAACGACCGCGGTCAGTTGGCCCACTCGGAGGTCGAGGGGAGCAAGGTGCCGGGCCAGGCAGCGGGCGGCATGGGGTTCGTGACGCTCACCGCGGGGCGGCGGCACACCTGCGGGCTCACGCGGGACGGCGCCGTGTGGTGCTGGGGCGACAACTCGGGGGGCCAGCTCGGGAATGGGACGACGGTGCCCACCGCGCTGGAGCGCCGGGTCCCGGTGGCGACGCGGTTCACCCAGGTGTCGGCGGGCTGGTGGCATACCTGCGCCCTCGCGGAATCCGGGGTCGCGCACTGCTGGGGCAGCAACGTCTTCGGGCAGTTGGGGGCTTCTCCCACCGAGCCGGTCGCGTGCACGGAGGCCGATCCGTGCAGCCCGCGGCCGGTCGCGGTGACCGCGCCCACACCGTTCATGGTGATCGGGGCCGGGGGCGCGCACACCTGCGCCGTGGACCGGGACGGCGCGACCTACTGCTGGGGGGACAACAGCCTCGGTCAGCTGGGGACGGGGGACGGGCGGGGCAGTGCCGTGCCGGTCCGCGTGCGGGGCTGACGTGGGTGGCCCCGGGGCGGTTCCCTGGGTATAGTCCAAACGCCGGTCTCCCGCCGGATTTCACGATTACCTCGCAGGAGCAGTGCGCGGCTCCCGCTCGCCGGTTCCCCGGCCGGGTGGGACCAGGCGGCACTGCGGAACCAGAGACCAACCATCACGTGACGGACACAGCCAGCGGATATCTCGGCGTTCTGGAGGTGACCGGACGGGGCGTAGGCTTCGTGCGGCGCCGCGACGCGAACTACCTCCCATCCAAACAGGACGTCCATGTCGGCCCGAAACAGATCGATCGTTTCGGGCTGCGCACGGGCGACGAAATCGAGGGCGAAGCCAACCGGGCGCCCGGCCGGGGCCGGAGCATGTCGCTCCGGCGCGTGACCGCGGTCAACGGTCAGCCACCGGAGGCGCTGCGCGGTCGGCCGCAGTTTCAGGAGCTGGGCGCCGTCCACCCCAACGAACGGCTCGTGCTCGAGTGCGGGCTGACCCGCAACGGACGGCCGGATCCGACCAACCGGGTCATTGATCTCCTCTGCCCCCTCGGTAAAGGCCAGCGCGCCCTCGTGGTCGCGCCGTCGAAGGCGGGCAAGACGATGGTGCTCCAGGCGATCGCCGAGGGCATCGTGCGCAACTACCCGCAGATCACGCTGTTCATCCTGCTCGTGGATGAACGCCCCGAGGAAGTCACCGAGATGGAGTTGTGCGGGTTCGGCGAAGTGATCGCGTCGAGTTTCGACCATCCCCCCGATCGCCATACGGCGCTCGCGGAGCTTACGCTCGAGCGCGCCCGGCGCCGCGTGGAGATGGGGCAGGACGTGGTCCTGATCCTCGATTCCATCACGCGGCTCGCGCGCGCGTACAACACCGTGGAACGTGGCAGCGGCCGGACGCTCACCGGTGGTCTCGATGCGTCCTCCATGGAGGAACCGAAGCGTTTCCTGGGGAGTGCGCGCCGGATCGACCCCGCCAAGGGCGGCGGCTCGCTCACCATCATCGGGACCGCGCTGATCGACACCGGCTCCAAGATGGACACGGTGATCTTCGAGGAGTTCAAGGGCACGGGCAACAGCGAGCTCGTGCTGAGCCGGGAGCTGGCCGACCGGCGGATCTTCCCGGCGATCGACATCAGTGCCAGCGCGACGCGCCGGGAGGAGCTGCTGCTCCCGCCCGAGCAATTGGCGCTGTCGCATGCGCTCAGGAACCGGTTGGCGCGGCAGCAGCCGACCGACGCCATGAACGATCTGCTCAACCTGTTCCGGCGGTCGGAGAGCCTGGAAGAGCTCGCCAAGCAGGTCGCCTGATCGTGCAGGAGGCGATCGAGGTGGCGTGCCCCCACTGCGACGCCCCCACCCTCGTCGTGGTCGATCCCGCCAACGGGAGCCGGCAGGAGTACACCGAAGACTGCGCCGTCTGCTGCCGCCCGAACGTCGTGGCCGTCGCGCTGGGCCGCGACGGGGCCCGCGTATCGCTGCGGCCCGAATGACCCTCCGCTGGCGCGCGGCGGTCAGTGTCCCGCTGACGCTCGCCGCGCTTGCCACCACTCCAGTCGCTGCCCAACGGTCGCCACTCGCGGTCGGCGCGCACGCCGTCCTGGGTTGGTCCACGCTCGACCCGGCGCCCGGTGGCGCCCGGGCGAACGCCGTCGCGGCGGAGCAGGTGTTCGCCATGGCCATGCTGCGGGCGGCGAACGGGCTGTTCCGCGTCGTCGCCATGGTGAATCTCGAGGGCGCGACCATGCCGGACGGGGTGCTGGCCCCGGGCGCGTTCGGCGAAGGGTACATGGATCGCCGGCACCCGCACACGTACCTCCACGAGCTCGTCGCGACCGGCATGCTGCCGGGGCAGTGGGTGAGGGCGTCACTCACCGTCGGGAAGGGGTTCGCCGCCTTCGGCAGCGACGATCCCATGAATCGGCCCGCGCTGCGGTTTCCCGTCAACCATCACTGGGCGCAGATTCTCGAGCGCCTCACCGCGGTGCTGGGCGTCCGCGCCGGTCCGCTCGTCGTCGAGGGATCCCTGTTCAACGGGGACGAGCCCGATGCTCCCGACGCGTGGCCCAACGCCGCGCGGTTCGGCGACTCCTGGGCGCTGCGTCTGACCCTCCAGCCGGCGCGCGGACTCGAGATGCAGGGATCCCGCGCGCGCGTGGCGTCCCCCGAGCACCGCGAGGGGAGCGGGCCGACCTCGTGGAAGTGGAGCACCTCGGCGCGATATGTGCACCGCTGGTCCGGTGGACCCGAGCTCTACGGGTTGGCCGAATGGGCGCGCACTACCGAGGCCGACGGCTTCTTCGTGTTCCCGTCGGCCCTCGTGGAGGCGCAACTGCGGACGGGGCCGCACCGGCCGTACGTGCGTCTGGAGTGGACGGACCGGCCGGAAGAGGAGCGGACCCTCGACCCGTATCGCTCCGTGCGGCCGCACCTCGACGACGCGCTGCTGGGCATCACCCGCTGGCGCATCCAGACCGTGGGCTACGGGTATTCGGTGCGCGTCGCAGGGACCACGCTGGAGCCCCTCATCGAGGTCGCCCGGGCGTCCGTCGGCGTCGTTGGGGGCGGCATCTTCGCGCCGGCCGACTTCTACGGGAGCACGACCCTCTGGTCGGCGACGGCCGCGCTGCGCGTACGCCTGGGGACGCCGCACCGGATGGGCCGGTACGGGGTATTGGACGAGTCCGGCGATGCGACGGCCCACTCCGGACATTAGGGTTCGGGCCGCTCGGTGACGAAAGGACCCGGTGTGCGCCTCTCGCGACCGAAGGCCGCGCGTGTGCTGGTGGCGCTCGTCTGCGGCGGGCTCGGCGCGGCGTGCGACGAGACGCCGACCGCGGTGGTGGAGTCCTCGCTCGAAGGCGTGAGCGGGGCCGGGCAGTCGGCCGTCGTTGGCGCGATGCTGGCCGAGCCGCTGGTCGTGCGGGTGCGCGATGCCTCCGGTGCGCCGGTGGCGGGGCAGACGGTTGCCTGGCGGGCGGCCCCCGGAGGGATCGCACCGGCGTCCTCGCAGACCGACGCCGACGGGCTGGCCCGCGCGACGGCCACGCTGGGCCCCGCCGCGGGCACCCAGACGTTCGTTGCCCGCCTCGGGAAGGACTCCGTCACGTTTGCCGTCACCGCCCGGCCCGATGCGCCGACAGCGCTCGCGATTCGCGGCGGCACCGGCCAGGTGGGCCGCATCGGGCAGCCGCTCGCCGCCCCCTACGTGGTAGAAGCCCGCGACCGGTTTGGCAATCCCGTGCCGGGCGCAGAGATCGCGTGGCAGGCGGCATCCGGGGAAGGCACGATCCTCCCGGCCGGCGCCACCGGGCCCGGGGTCACGGCGTTCTTCCTGCTGGCCGATGGGACCGGGCGCTCGGCCGTCGTGCACACGCCGGAACGCGTGGGACCCAACAGCGTACGCGCCGTCGTCGGCACCAATCAGGCGACGGTGCGCTTCACGGCGACCGGGACGAACACGCCGATGCTCGTCGCCACCGTGCCGATCGCGCCCAACTACGGCATTCACGACACGTTCGTGCGCGACGGCATCGCGTTCGTGAGTGCATGGAACACGGGGCTCATCCTGTACGACGTGGGCAACGGCGTGGCGGGCGGCAGGCCCGCCCAGCCGGTGGAGATCGGCCGCATCGTCACCGGGTCGGCGGGACTGGGCGGGGCCCGGGTACACAACGCCTGGTGGTTCCACAATCCGGTGACGGCGGAGCGGCGCTACGTGTTCGTGGGGCAGGAGGGGCCCGGCATCATCGGGTCGTCGTCGTCGGGCGACATCCACGTGGTGGACGTGTCGAATCTGGCGCAGCCGGTCGAGGTCGCCGTTTATCACCTGAACGGCGCCGGCACGCACAACTTCTGGATGGACGAGGCGGCCCAGATCCTGTACGCGGCGTACTACAACGGGGGCGTCGTGGCGCTCGACGTGTCGGGCACCCTGTCGGGCGACCTCGCGTCGCGCGAGCTCGCGCGCACCACCCCCGGGGGCGCCACCACGTACGTGTGGGGCGTCCAGCTGCGTGGCGGCTCGCTCTACGCCACGGACATGCTCCACGGCCTGTACCGCCTGACGCTGACCGGCGGCGCGTTTGCGGTCAGCGGCGGCGACAACGTGCCCGAGCGGTATTCGTCCGATCTCTGGGTGCACGGCACGTACGCGTACACGGGCACCTGGGGCACGCGCGCCGCTCCTGGGAATGCGGTCAAGATCTGGCAGCTGCCGGCGACCGGGGCGCCGACCCTGGTCGACTCGCTGATCGTGCCCACCATCGGCACCGTGAGCGATGTGGAGGTGAGTGCCGACGGCCGCCTGCTTCTCTTCAGCGCCGAGAACGGGTCGGGAGCGGGGATTCACCTCTACGACCTGGCGACGAACCCGGTGCGGCCGCAGCTCGTGGCCGCGATCCCGGTCGGCACCGGTGTCCACACGGCCACGCTGGCCGACATCGGGGGGCGGCGCTACGTGTTCGCGGCGCGCAACCCGTCGGATCCGGCCCTCCTGATCTACGACGTGACCGGGCTGCCGTAGGCACAGGCCGGTGGGCGTCGCCCGCTCCGCGGCGTAGATTCGGCGCATGCCCTCCGTGCTGGCCCTCGACCAAGGCACCACGGGATCGACCGCCCTGCTGTTCGGGGACGATGGCCGCGTGCTGGGCCGCGGCTATCGGGAGATCCGCCAACACTACCCGTCGCCCGGATGGGTGGAGCACGACCCCGAGGAAATCCTGGCAACGACGCTCGCGGCGGCGCGCGAGGCGCTGGCGGGCGAGGTTCCGGCGGCCATCGGCATCACGAACCAGCGCGAGACCGTGGTCGCGTGGGACCGGGTCACGGGCCGGCCGCTGCACCGCGCCATCGTGTGGCAGGACCGCCGTACGGCAGCGCGGTGCCGCGCGCTGCGCGCCGAACACGGGGACGCGTTCCTTGCGGAGCGCACCGGCCTAGTCTGGGACCCGTACTTCTCCGCGTCCAAGATGGAGTGGCTGCTGCGCGAGGTCCCTGACCTCGCGGCGCGCACGGCGCAGGGGGAGGTGGCGTTCGGCACGGTCGACAGCTGGCTCGCGTTCCGCCTCACCGGCGATCGTGCGCACGTCACCGATCACACCAATGCCTCGCGCACTCTCCTGTACGACCTCACTGCGAAGGACTGGAGTGACGAACTGCTGGCGCTGTTCGGCGTCCCGCGCGAGGCGCTGCCGGCGGTGGTGCCGTCGAGCGGCGTCGTCGGCGTGACGCCCCGCGCGCTGCTCGGCGCGGAGATCCCGGTGGCGGGACTGGTCGGCGACCAGCAGGCGGCGCTGTTCGGGCAGGGGTGTCACCGCCCGGGCGAAGCGAAGAACACGTACGGCACGGGCGCGTTTCTCCTGATGCTCGTGGGTGACCGGGCCGGCCCGGCCCCTGGCGGCCAGGTGCTCACCACCGCGGCATGTGACGCGCGCGGGGCGCCCACCCTGGCGGTCGAAGGCGCCATCTTCATTGCCGGCGCAGCGATCCAGTGGTTGCGGGACGAGCTCAAGATCATCACGTCGGCCGCGGAGACCGAGGCGTTGGCGCGGTCAGTGCCGGACACGGGCGGCGTGGCCTTCGTGCCGGCGCTCGTCGGTCTCGGTGCGCCGTACTGGGAGGCCGAGGCGCGCGGGACCCTCGTCGGCCTCACCCGCGGCACTGGGGTCGCTCACCTGGCGCGGGCCGCCTTGGAAGCGATGGCCTACAGTACGCGGGACGTGGCCGATGCCATGGTCGCGGCGACGGGGGTGCCGCTCACTTCCCTGCGGGTGGACGGCGGAGCGGCTGCCAACGACTGGCTGATGGAGTTCCAGGCGGCCGTGCTGGGGGTCCCCGTGCTGCGGCCGGACGTGGTCGAGACGACGGCCCTGGGCGCGGCCGGGCTCGCCGGGCTTGCCACCGGGGTGTGGCCGGACGCCAGCCGGTTTGCGGCCACGCGGACGTACCGCCGGTTCGAGCCGCTGAGCGGTTCCACCGGTGCGCGACCGGAGCCCGGGTATGCCGCGTGGCGCCGAGCCGTGGAGACGGCGCTATTCTGGGCCCGCGCCGGTCATCCTTAAGACTCTGAAACGCCATAACGCCATATTGATCAATCGCTTAACACATTTCCGATTCCGGCGGGACTGGCCTTCAGTCGGTCTTAATCGCACCTTCATGCTTCTGGTCTACATTCCACTCCAGTACGTAGTTACCCGCAGTGCGCGCGCTGTACTACTACCGAGGAGTGGCTTGTGAAAAGCCTGATTCGTTGGACCACGACGGCCGCCTTCGCGGCCCTGCTCGGGGTCGGCTGTACGGAAACCGAAATCCAGTTCGTCGATCGCGAGCCATTCAATCCTCCGCCCGACGCGGCGGCGGG
>JBFGDF010000021.1:0-31303 GCA_041580775.1 Gemmatimonadales bacterium | reverse complement strand
TTGCGGGCGGAGCTGGAGGCGACGCCGGCCATTCGGGTGACGCCGGACCATGGCATCCGCGAGACGCTGCGACTGATGCGGCTGCCGGCGGACACCGCCCTGGGACCGGAGGTGGCCATCCAGGTCGCGGCGCGCCGCGGGGTACCGTTGGTGGTGCTGGGAACGGTAGCTCCTCTGGGCACGGGCGCCACGATCACGGCGCGCGTCATCGACGTGCGTACGGGCGACGTCGTCGCCACCGCGACGGCGCGGCCGGAACGACCCGAGGACATCGTCTCCGACGTCGCCCGGGTGGTCCGCGCGGTGCGCGCACAGGTCACCGGCGCCCGCGTCGATTCCCTGTCCCCGCTGCCGGCCGTCACGACCGCGTCGCTTCCCGCGCTCGAGCGCTTCGCGCAAGCGCGGGCGGCCGCCAGTCGGGGTGACCGATGGGAGGCGATCGACCTGCTCGATGCCGCGCTGGTCTACGACTCGAACTTCGCGCTCGCGCACTACTTGCTCGGCGACCTCCTCTGGTTCGTCGATCGCCAGCAGCGCAGCGAATTCCATCTCGACCGTGCGATCGGACTGAGTCATCGCCTGCCGCCTCGTGAGCAGTTGATCGTGCGCGCCCGGCATGAGCAACTCGTGCGGGATCGCCCCGACAGCGCACTCGTCGCGTGGCAGCGCCTCCGCGCGGCGATCCCGGGCGAGCGGTACGGCTACGAGGGGATGGCGTGGACCTATCGGGCGATCGGCGACTTCGTGCGCGCGGCCGCGGCCGCAGACACCGCCCTCCAGCTCGATCCAGACGCGCTCGCGCCCAACTTCACCAACCGGCTCTACGCATTGCTCGCGGCAGGAAGCGTCGCCGACGCCGGCACGCTGGCGCGGGCGCATACGGACCGGGTCCCGTGGGCCGAGGACGAAGTGCGCATGGTGACTGCGTTCCTTCGTGGTGACACGGTCGCGCTCGTGACCATGCTGCGCACGGCGTTTCCCGCAGACCCGACGGGCATGCGACAGCGCGAGGCCGCGCGGCGCTGGCAACTCGTCTACCTCGCGGGCGGGCGTCTCGAGGAGGCCGAGCGCGCGATGACGGTGGTAGTCCGGGCGGCGGCGGTGCAGGAACCTCCACGGGCGCTCCTGCTGCAAGCGAGGGCGGAACTCGAATTCGGCGGCTCCCCCGACCATGCGGCCGCGCTCGCCCGCGAGGCGTTCGCCTGGACGCGAAACGCCGACCTCTCACCCCCGGCGTACGCGCGGCTGCTCGAGCGGGTGGCGGACGTGGCGGCCCGCGCCGGTGACCTCGCCACGCTCGACCACGTCGAGCGCTTTCTCGAAGCCAAGGATCGGGGGCGTGGGCTCCGGAGCTACGTGTTGGCCTTGCGCGCCGTCGCCGCGTACCGCGCGTTGGCAGCCCAACACTGGCGGCAGGCGTACCGAGCAGCCGTCGCCGCGCGGGCCGGTGCGTATTTCGCGCGCTCGGTCTCACCGCTCGTGCTACTGACGGCGGACGCACGAGCCGGACTCGGCGACCCTGCGGCGACGGCGGTGTACGACTCGGTCGCCACCTGGCCGGTGGCTGGCGACGGTGACTACGAAACCTGGGTGGTGATGCGCGCGATCGCTGCCCGCAGGCGTCAGCGGCTCGCCGACACGGCCGCGGGCGCGCCCGCCGACTCGCGCAACAACGTCTCGATGTCGGCCGGCTCGAGCGGCCCCGCAAAGAGATAGCCCTGCATGAAATCGCACCCGAGCTCGCGCAAATAGGCGCGCTGCCCTTCCGTTTCCACGCCCTCGGCCACCACCGCCATGTTGAGGTTCCGGGCGAGCGTCACGATCGTCTTGACGATCTCCCGATTCTCCGGATCCACTTCCAACCGGCCCACGAACGACCGGTCGATCTTGAGCGCGTCCAGCCGGAACCGATGGAGATAGCCCAAAGACGAATACCCGGTCCCGAAATCGTCCACTTCGATCTCCACGCCCAGCCGCTTGAGCTGGGTGAGCAGCCGCACGTTGGCTTCGGCATGGTCCATCAGGACGCTCTCGGTGATCTCGAGCCGCAGCGAGCCGGGGACCAGGCCCGTGACGGCGAGGGCGTCGGCAATCGTCTCGACTAGGGCGGGGTCCCCGAACTGGCGGGCGGAGAGATTGACGCTCACCGGGAGCGGCCGCTCCACGAGCGGCACGAGCTCCTGCCAGGCACCGACCTGGCGGCACGCCTCCCACAGCACCCAGCGGCCGATCGCGTTGATCAGCCCGGTTTCCTCGGCCACCCGGATGAACTCGCTCGGGGCGATCAGGCCGTGCTCGGGATGGTGCCACCGCAGCAGCGCTTCGAGCCCCACGATGCGCGCCGTCGTGCCGGACACGATGGGTTGGTAGGCAAGCGTGAACTGCCGCCGCTCGAGCGCGTGGCGCAGGTCGGTCTCGAGCTGCAGCTCGCGAACGGCCCGGTCGTGCATCGCCGCATCGAAGATCTCGTGCCGCGCGCGGCCGTGTGACTTGGCGCGGTACATCGCCGTGTCGGCATCGCGCAGCAACTCCTCCGCGCGCTGGTACTGCGGGTCCCCGTGCGCGATCCCAATGCTGGCGCTGGTGTAAACCTCGTTGGCTCCCACCTGGATCGGCGTCGCGAAGTCCGCCTGGATGCGCTCGGCAATGTGCGTCGCATCGGCCCGATCGCCGATGTCCTCGAGCAGCACCGTGAACTCGTCCCCGCCCAGTCGCGCCACGGTGTCGCCCGGACGCACGCAGCGCAGCAGGCGGCGGGCGACCTCGATGAGAAACTGGTCGCCCACCATGTGGCCCAGACTGTCGTTGACGACCTTGAACCGATCCACGTCGAGAAAGAGCACGGCAAACGGGTGGTCGCCCCGCCGCTTGAGTCGGCCGAGGGCGCGTTCGAGCAGGGTCATGAAGAGCGCGCGGTTCGGCAGGCCGGTGAGCACGTCGTGCAGCGCGTCGTGCATGAGCCGCTCCTCGGCCCACTTGCGATCGGAAATGTCGGTGAGCGAGCCCGCCATGCGGCTGGCCTTGCCGAGCCCGTCCCGTTCCGCCACCCCCCGACACAGGACCCACCGGTATGACCCGTCCTTGTGCAGGATGCGATGCTCGCTCTCGAAATGTGGCGACGGGCTGCGGGCGTGGCCATCGAGCTCGCCGCGCACCCGGACGGCATCCTCCGGATGCACCCGCCGCAGCCAGTCGTCCGGCGCCTCGCCGATTTCCCCACCCCCGTACCCCAGCATCGCCTTCCACCGCGGTGAGTAGTAGATCGTGTTCGTCTCGAGGTTCCAGTCCCACAGCCCGTCGTTCGCCCCGCGGGCGGCCAGGGCATAGCGCTCTTCGCTCTCGCGCAGCGCCCGCTCGGTCCGGATCCGGTCGGTCACGTCGCGCACGATCCCCCGATACCCCACGATCCAGCTCTCCGCATCGCGCACGGGAGACACCGACGCCTCGACCGTGCGCCGCAGCCCGTCGGCCCGGATCACCTCCCAGTCGAGAATGCGCTGCGGGGTCCCGCTCGCGTACACCTCGCTCAGCACGCCGGCAATCCGACGGGCCGTCACCGCGTCAGTGAACTCCTGGTAGGCCAGCCCGCGGAGCCGGATGGGCGGATACCCCAGGAGCCGCTCGAACGCCGAGTTGAACGCGGTGATCCGGCCCGAGGTGTCCAGCTCGTAGTAGCCGTCCTCGATGGCCTCGAGGACCGTCTGATAGCGCTCCTCGCTGCCGCGCAGCGCCCGCTCGGCGCGGGTGCGCTGCGTGATGTCGTTGGTGAGCGCCAGCAGACAGCGCTCCCCGCGCAACTCGATGAGGTCCGCCGAGAACAACCCCGTGCGGAGCTCGCCGCTCTTGGTGCGGAACAGGTACTCGAAGTTCCGCACGGCACCCTTCTCCTCGATCTGGGCGAGGGCCCGGTCGCGCGCCGTCGGCTCCGCCCAGAGGCCAAGCTCGAGAGTCGTCCGCCCGATCGCCTCGTCCCGGGCCCACCCGGTGATCTCGACGAACGCGTCGTTCACCTCGATCAGCCGTCCATCCCGCATCGTACTGATGATCGCCGGTCCCGGCGTGTGCCGGAACGCCTTGGAGAACTGCTCCTCCGACGCGCGCAGGGCTTCGAGCGTGCGGGTGAGCTGACTGATGTCGCGGTACATGCCGAACACCGCGATCTGGCTGCGGCCATACAGGATCGGGGTGCCGAGCACGGAGACCGGCACCAGCGTGCCGTCCCGCCGGCGGCGCACGGTGTCGAAGCTGACGCGTCCGCCCCGGGCCACGCGGGCCGTCGCGGCCTCCGCCTCGCCGCGGAGCCGGTCGGGCGCCAGCAGCTCGTCGAGCGAGCGCCCCCGCGCCTCCTTCGGTGTGTATCCGAAGAGCCGCGTGAACTCCGAGTTGATCCGGATCACGCGGCTGTCGACGTCCGCCAGGACGATCGCCTGGGGAGCGGACTCGAACAGCTGGTCGAGCAACGCGCGCTCGGTGCCCTCGAGGGTGCCGACGGGCCGACCCCGCGACCGGCGCACCAGCGCCCATGCGAGCGTCGCGAGGGCAACGGCGAGCAGAGCCAGCAGTACGAGCGTCAGAGGCGCCATGGCGGCCCTGTGCACGGGAAGAACCATGCCGAGCCCGACGCGGCACGCCGCCCGCGCGGTTTGGTGATCCCGCGCACACTTGTGGGTCCGCCGTGGCGCGTCACGGCGCCACCAGACGGTAGACGCGCCCAGCCGCCGTCATGACATACAGCTCGCCGCGCGCGTCCTCGCCGAATGACGTGACCTGGCCTCCCGGGGACAACGCGGGCCACTCGCGCGGGTCGGTGGCCTGGCCGTTGGCGTAGGTGAAGCTGCGGACCCAGCCCTGGCAGTAGTCGGCGTAGAAGTAGCGGCCCTGATGTCCCGCGAGCCGGGCGCCCCGATACACGTAGCCGCCGGTCACCGAGCAGCCGTCGGCGTGCGTGTACTCCGCGACCGGGAGGGTGAGGCCGAGGGGCGAGCAGCCCGGTGTGTAACAGATGCTGCCCTCCATCTGGTTCCAGCCGTAGTTCTCGCCGCCCGGGCTCGCCGCCGGTTGCACGTCGACTTCCTCACGCGCGTTCTGGCCCACGTCGGCCGTGTACAGGTCGCCGGTGGCGCGGTCGAACGAGAACCGCCACGGATTGCGGAGCCCCCACGCCCAGATCTCGCCGCGGATGCCCGCCTGACCCACGACCGGGTTGTCGGCGGGCACGGCGTAGGGCGACGCGGCGTCCACGTCGAGCCGGAGCATCGACCCCAGCAGGGTCGCGCGGTTCTGGCCGTTACCGTCGGGATCCCCCGCGTCCCCGCCATCCCCGAGCCCCACGTACAGCATTCCATCCGGGCCGAAGGCTACGAGCCCACCGTTGTGGTTGCCGTACGGCTGATCCACGAACAGCACCTGACTGGCGCTCTGTGCGTCGACCACGTCGGGATCCGCCGACGTCTGATAGCGCACGATGCGGGTGTCGCCTGCCGCATCCGTGTACGACACGTAGACGTACCGGTTGGCGGCGTACTGCGGATGGAACGCGATGCTCAGGAGGCCCTGCTCACCCCCGGTGCTCACCAGCGTCGTGATGTTCAGGAACGGCGCCGCCAGCAGGGTGTCGTTCCGCAGGACGCGCACGCGGCCGCGCTTCTCCACCACGAAGAGGCGCGCCGTGTCGCCCGGAGGCGCCGTGACGAAGACGGGGTAGACGACCTGGTCGGTCACCAGTTGCAGCGCGGGCTGCACCGGCGGCTGGACGGTGACGGTCAACGCCACCGAGTCCGTGCGCCCGAGCGCGGCGGCGACGATCGCCGTGCCGCCGGCGGCCTGGCCGGTGAGCAGCCCAGTCGCTGTCACGGTCGCCACCGCGGGATCGCGGCTCACCCACGTAATCGCCGCCGCCAGCGTGTCGCCCGCATCGGTCGTGACCACGGCCGCGAGCTGCTGCGTCTGGCCCACCCCGATCGTGAGGAGCGGGGTGACGACGCTGAGCGTCGTGTCGGTCACCGGTGGCTGAATCGGCCCGGTTTCGGCACAGGCGCCGGCCGTCAGCACGAGCGCCGGAAGCAGGAACAATCGTCGCATAGCAGCCAACATAGCCGGACCCCACCGTTCGGGACGTGACGTGCCTCGCAGTCCGGCACCCTTCCCCGGCTATACTCCGGTCGTGCGGAAAAGGCTCCTCCTGCTGGTGGTCCCCGAAGGCCTCGTGCTGCTGGCGGCGGCGGTCCTGGTACGCTGGCCGGCGGCGCTCGATCTCGCCGCCCCCGTCCTGCCGTTCTTGCCGGTTCTGGTCCCCGCCGCCGGCCTGCTGCTGGCGTGGCGCTTCGACCGCGGACGGGTGTTCTTCGCGCTGCTGGCGCTGGCACTGGCGGACCATGGGCTCTCGTGGACCGGCGTGGCCGGGACCAGTCCGGACGCGGTGCGCGCGCTGGTGGGGGTGTTCCTGCCCATCGGGCTCGCCACCCTGGCCCTCCTGCCCGACCCCGGCATCTTCACCCCCGCCGGCCTGCGGCGCGGGCTTGCGCTGGCCGCGGCTGGCGCGCTCGTGCTCGTGCTGGCGCGCCCCGAGACCGCGGCTCTCACGGCGGCACTCGCCGCCGGTCGCATCGCCGAGGCGCTCCCCGGTGCAGGGCGGATGGGCGACGCGGCACTCGCCGCGTTCGCACTCGCCCTCGTGCTGCTGCTCGGGCTCACGCTGCACCGGCAGACCCCGGAAGCCCGCGGGTTCCTCTGGGCGACGACCGCCGCCCTGCTCGGGCTCGCGGCGCCGGCGGGCGCGGGGGCAGCCGCCCTGCCCGCCGACGGCCTGTTCCTCACCAGCGGCGCGCTGATCCTCGCCATCACGGTGGTGGAGTCGTCGTACGCCATGGCGTTCCGTGACGCGCTCACCGGGCTCCCCGGGCGCCGCGCGTTCGACGAGGCGCTGCGCCGGCTGGAGGGACCCGCCGTCGTGGCGATGGTGGACGTGGACCGGTTCAAGGCCTGCAACGATCAGTACGGACACGCGGTGGGCGATCAGGTCTTGCGCATGGTCGCCGCGCGGCTGGACGAGATCGGGGCCGGAGGCCGCGTGTTCCGCTACGGCGGCGAGGAGTTCGCCGTCCTGTTTGCCGGTGGCCGGCTCGACGACGTGCGGCCCGCCCTCGAGGACGTACGGGCCGCCGTGGAAGCGGCGGAGTTCATCCTCCGGGGACCGGACCGACCGAAGAAGAAACCCAAGCAGACGCGGCGGCGGCGCGGCACCGACCGCGTGGCGGTCACCATTTCCATCGGCGCGGCACATCGGGAGGGTCGGGAACCGCCGGGTGCGGAGCTCGTGGCCGCCGCCGACGGCGCGCTGTACCGCGCCAAGGAGGGCGGACGCAACCGGGTCCGGATCGCCGGGGAGCGGGCTTCCCGCGCACGTTGACCGCAACTGGTCGCGTCCCGCTCAGGGTGTTACCGTTCAGGCGTTTCCCACCAAGGATCGACCATGACGCCCGTGACACTCGAACGGATCGTGCAGGAGCTGGAGAAGCTCAAGAAGGAAATGGACAGCGGCGCGCTGAAGCACGGTGAGTACGATCAGCGCCTCGCGCGCATGATCGGCGAGCTGCGCGACCGGAAGATCGAGGGCGACCGCGGCGCCATCGACGCGACCCTCGCCGACCTGCTCAAGCGCGGCGTGATCACGCCGTCCGTTCAGGCCCACATCCTCCAGCGACTCGGCATCAGCTGACGCCACCCGCCGGCAGGGTGCGGTGCTTGGCCCGGACCCGCCCCGCTCGCCATGGCGACTGGTAGCGCTCGCGACCCGACCGCGCTCACCGCCCTGCAGGCGGCGTTTCGCGCGCGCTACGGCGCGCCGGATCCCGTCGCGGTCATCCGCGCGCCGGGCCGGATCAACCTGATCGGCGAACACATCGACTACGCCGGCCTCGCGGTGCTCCCGATGGCGCTCCAGCGGCACGTGGCGCTGCTGATCCGCCCGCGCACGGACGCCGTGGTGCGCATCGCCAATCTGGATCCCGAGTTTCCAACCCGGGCGTTCGCCATCAGCCGCGACATTCCGCCGTATCCCGCCGGCGACTGGGGCAACTACGTCAAGGCAGCCGTGCAGGCGCTGGCGCGGACGCGCGACCCGCTCGACGGATTCGACGGGGTCATCGGCTCATCGATCCCGATCGCCGCGGGGCTCAGTTCCTCGTCGGCGCTGGTGGTCGCGGCGGCGCGCGCCCTCCTGCACGTCAACGGCGCGCCGCTCGAGCCCCTGGCGCTCGCCCAGCAACTGGCGGAGGCCGAGCGCTACGTCGGCACCCAGGGCGGCGGGATGGATCAGGCGATCTGCCTCGGCGCCACGGCCGGCACGGCCAGTCGGGTGGAGTTCGATCCGCTTCGCCTGACGCCGCACGTGGTGCCGCCGGACTGGCAACTCGTCGTGGCGCATTCACTCGTCCGCGCGGAGAAGTCGGGCGCCGCGCAGCAGCGCTACAACCACCGCGCCCAGGAGTGTGCCGCCGCACTCGCCGCCGTCACGGCGCATCTCGGACTCGCGGAGCGGAGCTACCCGGACCTGGTGGCCGCCCGTCCCTTGGCCGAGCTCCTCGAGGCCGGGGAGCGGGCGCTGGACGATCCCGCGCGGCGCCGGTACCGCCACGTGATCACGGAAGCCGACCGGGTGACCCGGTGCGAGACCGCGATGGCACAGGCCGACCTCGACGGGTTCGGCGCACTGCTGACCGCCGGCCACGCGAGCCTGCGCGACGACTTCGAAGTGAGCACCGCTGCGCTCGACGAGCTGGTCCAGATCGCGACCGAGGCCGGCGCCACCGGCGCGCGGCTCACCGGCGCGGGCATGGGCGGGTGCATCATGGCGGCCGCCGGCACCGACACCGTCGATCGGGTCCTGGACGAGCTCGCCGCACGCTTCTACGCGCCGCGCAAAGTCGAGGGCTCGCTCGACGATGTCTTGTTCGTGGCCGAGCCCGCGGGGGGCGCGAGCGTCGAGCCGGTCTGACAGCCTTTCCGTCCCGATCGGTCCAACCGCGCAACCGCCCAACCGCCTATTCGAACCGCACCTTCGCCATCGTGCGGAACAGCCCCACCGCGGCGATCACCGCGACGAACGCGCACGCGACCCCGGGCACGACCTTGCCGTACAGCAGGAAGCCCGTCCCGAACAGGGTACCGTACACCACGACGCAGCCGAGGAACCAGCTCGCCAGGGCCGCGGCCGGGCTGTCGTCGGCGTCGGGCCGGAGTCGCACGGCGGCGCGCCAGCCGCGACCGAACGGACGGATCAGGTCGTAGAACGCCTGCAGCGTGGCCGGGGCGGCGGGCCGCGTCAGGTACGTGACCAGCAGCCAGCCCACCGTGGTGATCGCCACGCCGAACACCAGCTGGAGCGAGGCGTCGAGCGGCGGGAACCCCAGCTTCACGTGCCAGAACTGGAAGTACACGGCGACGACGAACGAGATCGCCATGGCCGAGATCTCGCTCCAGGCGTTGATCCGCCACCAGAACCACCGCAGCAGGAAGATCAGCCCCGTCCCGGCTCCGATCTGGAGCATGATCTGGAACGCCTGCATGGCGTTCTCGAGCCAGAGCGACACGACGGCGGAGAGCACGACGAGCACGACCGTGACCAACCGGGCGACCGTCACGTAATGCCGATCGTCGCGGTCGGGGGCGAGAAAGCGCCGGTAGCAGTCGTCCACCACGTACGACGCCCCCCAGTTGAGGTGCGTGCTGATGGTGGACATGTAGGCCGCGGCGAGCGAGGCCACGACGAGCCCAAGAAGCCCGTGCGGCACGAACGTCAGCATCGCGGAATAGCCCAGATCGTTGCGCACGATCTTCGGATCGAGATGCGGGAACGCGGTGCCGATGGCCTCGAGGTTGGGGAACACGATGAGTGAGGCGAGCGCCACGATGATCCAGGGCCACGGACGGAGCGCATAGTGGGCGATGTTGAACCAGAGCGTGGCCTTCATGGCGTGCCGCTCGTCGCGCGCCGCGAGCATGCGCTGCGCGATGTATCCGCCGCCCCCGGGCTCGGCGCCGGGGTACCAGGTACTCCACCATTGGACGGCGATCGGAATCACGAACGCAACCGCCGCGGTGCGCCAGTCACCGAAGTCGGGCAGGAAGCTCAGCTTGTCCGCCACGGCAGGATTGGTGAGCAGTCCGTCGAGCCCGCCGACGGCGGGGTGGTCCAGCGCGTAGTAGGCCGCGGCGAACGCCCCGACGATGGCGATCCCAAACTGGAGAAAGTCCGTCACGACCACGCCCCAGAGCCCGGCTGACGCGGCATAGACCATGGTGACGCCCGCCGCGACGATCACGGTCGTGTACTTGTCGACGCCCAGGAGAACGCCCGAGATCTTGATCGCGGCGAGCGTCACGCTCGCCATGATCACCACGTTGAAGAACACGCCCAGATACAGTGCCCGGAACCCGCGCAGGAACGCGGCCGGCCGGCCCGAGTAGCGCAGCTCGTAGAAGCCCATGTCCGTGAGCACCTGGGAACGGCGCCACAGCTTGGCGTACACGAAGACGGTGAGCATGCCGGTGAGCAGGAACGCCCACCACAGCCAGTTCTGCCGCACGCCGCCGGTTCGGACGAGGTCCGTGACCAGATTCGGCGTATCGGCGGAGAACGTCGTGGCGACCATGGACGTGCCCAGCAGCCACCAGGGGAGCTGCCGGCCCGACAGGAAGAACTCCTGCATCCCGCTCCCCGCCCGGCGGGTGAACAGGAGACCGATGGCGACCGCCACGACCCCGTAGCCGAGCACCACCAGCCAGTCCATCATCACGAGCTGCATCAGCCGTCCGTCCTTTCGGCGCGCCGGGGCGCGGCGAGGGGAGAGGGATAGCGACCGTCGGCGGCGAGCGCCGCCAGCCGTCCCGCCACCGCGGCCCGATCGTCCGCGTAGGTCATGCCCATCCACTTCTCATCCGTCCGCAACACCCGCAGCACGACGGCTTCGTCCGCCACGAGCGCGTGCACGGCCGGGCTGAGCTGGAACTCCGCGTGGAGCGCCGACCCGCGGGCCGCATGAAACGCCGCGAAGCCGGCGCGAAGCCGTGGCAGCAGGGCCGGTGTGAACCCCCACAGGTTCATGGACGCGATGGCGTCCGCCGCAAGGGTGAAAGCCGTGCCGTCGTGATCCCGTCCCACGATCGCACCCTCCGCGGCGCGCACGTCCACGACTTCGGTCAGACCCCGCAGCCGGCCGTCCGCATCGACCGTACACAGCCCGCGCGACACCCCGCCGTACGGCGACAAGGTGTCGGCCATCCGGTAGCCTACCAGGGCCTGCTCGTCGTGCGCCCCCCCCACGCCCCGAAGATGCGCCGCGAGCGAGGCGTACGCATCGGCGCCGTAGAAATCGTCCGCATTGCTCACCGCGAACGGGCCGGCGAGCTCCGGCTCCGCCGCCAGCACGGCATGCGCCGTGCCCCAGGGCTTGACGCGACCCACAGGCACGACGGCCCCCTCCCCGACGTCCTCCGGACGCTGATGCACGAATCGGAGATCCACGTCGCGCCAGCGGGGTCCGATCCGGCGTCGAAACTCGGCCGCCAGCTCGGCGCGGATCACCACCACAATCCGCTCGAAGCCGGCGCGCAGCGCGTCGTAGATGGCGTAGTCGAGCAGCGCCTCACCCGCCGGCCCAACCGGTGCGAGCTGCTTGCGCCCGCCGAAGCGGGTCGCCAGCCCAGCCGCGAGCACGACCAGGGTGAGGGGGCGGTTGGGGGAAGGCATGACGCGCATGAAGCGTGAAACGTGAAACGTGAACCGAGATGGGGGAAGACCCCTCCCGTTTCACGTTTCTCGCCGCACGGTTCACACCGTCAGGGCGTCGCCGGCGGTTGCCCTTTCCGCGGCATCATCTCGTCCCGCATGGCGAGATGGTACACCGTCGATGCCACGACCACGGCCGCCTGTTTCAAGTCGTCCAGCTGGAGGTGATCGTATACGTCCAGGAACGTGTGATGCGTCATGGTGCCGTAGGCAATCGGGTCCTGGATGAAGTTGAACCCCGGGATTCCCGCCCGGTCGAACGACAGGTGGTCCGTCCCGCCGGTGTCGCCGTGCCGCACCGCCACCACGCCCAGATCGCGGAACGGCCAGAGCAGTTTTTCGAAGACGGGGATGGCCGCCGGGTTGGACTGATCCCAGATGCCACGCAGCTTGCCGGTCCCGTTGTCCACGTTCACGTAGGCCGAGATCCGGGGATGCAGCTCCGGGTGGTTGGCCACCCAGTTGCGCGAGCCGAGCAGGCCCTGCTCCTCGCCGCTCCACAGCCCGATGCGAATGGTGCGCCGTGGCGCAAGCCCGAGTGCCTTGAGAATCCGGATGGCCTCCATCATGACGACGGAGCCCGCCCCGTTGTCGGTGGCGCCCGTCCCAAGGTGCCATGAATCGAGGTGCGCCCCGAGCATGACGTACTCGTCGGCCTTGTCGGTCCCGGGCAGGTCGGCGAGCGTGTTGTACGCCTGGAGATCGTCGCCGAAGAACCGGTTGGTGACGCGCAGTTCGAGCGTGACCGGAATGTGGCGCTCAACGTTGCGAACGATCTGGGCGTATTGCTCCTGCGAGACGACCAGCTCGGGCAGGGGGTCGGGGTTCCGGGGATCACGGCCCGCACTGTTTCCGCCTCCGCGCAGGATGCCGTAAGCCCGGGACGACGGCGTCAGTACCGCCACCACGCCCTCACGCCGGAACATCGCGTCGGCCGAGTCGCGCACCTCGCGCATCTGCCGGAACCGGGCGAACATGCGTTGCCGCGCCCCCGGGTCGGGCGCGTCACGCTGCGCCGCTCCGCCGAGCAGGTCATCGAGCGACGTCCGTGTGGCGGGCGCCTCCCACATCGCCTCGATCTCGGGCGCCGGCTGGAGCAGCACGATCGCGCCCTTGAGCTTGCCGCGGAACTTGGCGAGCTCGGCCGCACTGTCGACCGACACCACGACGGCTCGTCCAGTCACCGTCCCCTTCGTGGACCCCGTCCACGCCGTCGGAATGGCCTGCAGCGCCTGGACGTAGGGCGTCACCACCCGACCGCTGTAGCTCACGCGCTCCCAGCCGCGGCCGAACTCGCCCCACGGCTCCACCACGACGTTGGTCAGTCCCCACGCGCGGAACTGCTCGGCCGTCCAGTCGTTGGCCCGTTTCATCCCGGGGGAACCGGTGAGGCGCGGGCCGATGACGTCGGTCAGGTACCCGATCAACTGGGGCACCTGGGACCGCTGCAGTCCTTCCTCGCGAATGCGCTGGATGGCCCCCAGATCCACCCGCTCCTGCACGACCTGGGCGGCCGCTCCGGGAACCAACGCGGCAACAACCAGCGCGCCGAACAGGACGGCCCGACCAAAGTGGTGCACGTCCGCCTCCTCTGTAGTCGTGAACCGTGAAACGTGAGACGTGAAACCTGAATTGGGAAGGGTGAACGTGACGCGTGAAACGCGAGCCGGGAGTGCCCCCGTCTCACGTTTCACGTTTCACGTTCACGTTCACGTTCACGAGCGATTCCGTCGTCGCTACTGCTTCCCCAGCAGCTCGTCCGCCAGCGCCCCGGCCCCATAGACGTTTCGCAGGGCCTCGACAATGCCGCGGGCGTCCACCCACACCGACCGTTCCACGGCCTCGCGGTACAGGAACCGATTGGGCAGCTGCTCGATGTTGCCGTCGAAGATGAGCCCGACGATTTCGGCCTCCCGGTTGATCACGGGACTGCCCGAGTTGCCGCCGATGATGTCGTTGGTGGACACCGCGTTGAGCGGCGTCGCCAGGTTCACCTTCTCGCGCGCGTCAATCCACCGCTGCGGCAGGTGCCACGGGCGCTGACCGTTGAACGCGGTCCAGCGATCGTACAGCCCGTAGAAGGTGGTGAACGGCGCGGCGTAGGTCCCGTTGTATGGATACCGCCGCACGACCCCGTCGGAGATCCGGAGGCTGAAGGTCGCGTCCGGCGCGACGGTGTTGCCGAACACGGCGAGCAGCGCGCGGGCGATGCGCTCGTCGTGCTGGGCCTCGCGATCCTGAAGATCGTTCACCCTGGTGCTCAACTCGCGCTCGATGGGATCGATCACCCGGGCCAGCGCGATCGCCGGATCCGCGGAGGCCTGGACCGCGGCGCGGCCGCCGTCGAGCAACTGCTTTACGGCATCCGGCGAGCCGAGGACGCTGCCCGCCACCAGCTGCTGCGCGGCTGCCGCAGGGGTCCGCCCGCCGAGCGCCGCCCGCCGCACCGGATCGGTCGCGGGCACGGCGTCTTGCATCGCCGCGAAGAACGCCCCCAGCATGCGCCGCTCGTAGGCGGTGTCCACCGGCGACGCCAGGAACCGCTCGAGTCCCGCGCGGTTGGCGTCGCGGAACATGCCCATTCGCTCGCTGTCGGGCTTGGCCAGCTCCGTCGGAGCGCGCACCACGATCCCGGCGATGGTCATGAGGCGCGAGCCGAACATGTTGAACGTCGCCACCCGGCGCCGGGCATCGAGTGCGGCGAGATCGGTGCGGATCTTCGCGATCTGCTCCCACGCGTCGCCGTACGCCCGCTTGAGCTCGGGCTTGGCGTTCACCTTGGCCCGGAAGTCCGCTTCCCAGGTGCGCTTGTGCGCCAGCCGGTCGGCATCGGTCAGCCCCACCCGGTAGCCGGTGATCGCCTTCTGGCTGTTCTCGAGGCCGAACAGGCGGTTGCGGAACGTGCGCGCGTGCGCGGGATCCAGATCGCTCAGCTCGTGCAGCACCGCGATCTGGCGGGCCAGCCCGTCGAGCGACGCCGGATACTGGACGTCGCGCAGATACTCGAGCTGGGCCATCGTGTTCAGGCGGCCGGTAGAGCCGGGGTTGCCGACGACGAACACAAGGTCCCCTTCGGCCGCGCCGCGCTCGCTCCACGTAAAGTGGTCGGTACGGACCGGCTGCCCATTGTCGTACGCGCGGTAGAACGTGACGTCCAGGTCGTGCCGCGGGAACGTGAAGTTGTCCGGATCCCCACCGAAGAACGCAATCGGCCCATCGGGCGCGAACACCAGACGCACGTCGGTGTAGCGCCGGAACGTGTACAGCATGAACTTGCCGCCGCGATACATGTTGACGACCTGGCAGTTGAGCCCGGTCCCCTGCGCCTCACACCGGTTCTGGAGGTCCACGATCGCCGCGGCCCGGCGCTCGGCCGCCTGTGTGGGCGAGAGACCCGCCGGCACCGCGGCCGTCACGCTGTCCGTCACCTCATGGATCGAGAGCAGCTGATCGAGCGTCATGTTCCCGCAGCTGCGCTCCTCGTCGCGGGTCCGCGCGTAGAATCCGTTCTCGAGCAGGTCCTCCCCGTCGCGGGTGACGCCCTCGATGCAGCCGCGGGCGCAGTGGTGGTTGGTCATGACGAGGCCGTCGGCCGACACGAAGGACGCCGAGCAGCCCGGCTGCCGGACGGCCGAGAGCCGCACGTGGTTCAGCCAGTCCTGCGACGGGCGGAAGTCGTAGCGTTGGGCCCAGTACTCGAGCGGGGGAATGTCGAAGGTCCACATCGTGCCGGTCTCGAGACCGGGATACTCCGCGGACGGCGCCTGCTGCGCCGCGGCGGGCCGCGCGATCACGAGCAGCGCGACAACGGCAAGCAGGCTGACTGCAGAGCGCTTCATGAGCGAGGTTCTCCGTCGTGAAGGAAAGCCGTATGTTCGTTGGCCGTGGCGCCCACCGGGCGCCGGTCGGCGCAATCGTGCAATAGGCACCCGTGGGCCATGAAGAGAAATTGAAGACGGGGTGAAAGCGGCGGTAGCCCCCGGCGCGACCTCGGAAAGGAGTAACACGATGCATCGCATGTGTCTCGTGCTCGCGCTCGCCGTACCCCTCGGCGGACACGCCCAGGAACCCCGCGCGTGGGGCGACACGCTGCGGGTCGCGACGTTCTCGATCGCGGCGGTGGACCGCGTCACGGGCGAGGTGGGGGTGGCGGTGACCACGCGCGTGCCATGCGTCGGGAACGCCGTGCCGTGGGTGCGGGCCGGCGTCGGCGCCGTCGCCACGCAGGCGTTCACGCGGGTGGAGTATGGTCCCGAGCTGCTCGACCTGCTGGCCGAGGGCGTCTCCGCCGAGGCGGCGCTGCGCCGCACGACCGCCGCGGACCCTGGCGCCGGTCGACGCCAGATCGGGGTCATCGGCCTCACTGGCGGAACGGCCCAGCACACCGGTGACAGCACGAACGCGTGGGCCGGCCATCGCGCCGGTGCCGACTACGTCACGCAGGGCAATCTGCTGGAGGGCCCCGCCGTGCTGGCCGCCGTGGCCGAACGCTTCGAGCGCACGGCGGCCGACGAGCGGCATCTCGCCGATCGGCTGATCGACGCCCTCGCCGCGGGCCAGGCCGCCGGCGGTGATGCCCGGAAGGGCCGGGCGCAATCCGCGGCAGTGATCGTCGCCGACGCCCGCGCTGGGATGTCCCGCCGCCCGGACGGCATCACCGCCGACATCAACGTGTGCGAGCATCCGGAACCCGTCGCCGAGCTGCGCCGTATCTACGCCACGATCAGCCAGACGCTGGGCTATCGCGAACTGCAGCAGGCGACGGGCGGCGACGTGTTCCAGCTGCGGGTCATCCTGCACGCCCTGGGCCGGTACCGCCCCGAGGCCGACAGCATCGTGGCCAGCCGGGAAGACTTCCTCTATACGCAAGACCTAGTGGACGCCGTGGACGCGTACCGACGTGCCGAGGGACTGTCGACGCCCGCCGTGGGTTCTCCCCCCGGGCTCGTGGACGCCGCGACCGTCACGCGCCTGTGGAATGCGCTCCGAACAGCCGGAAAGGACGCCGCGGTGCGCGCGCAGCTCAAGCGTGTGACCGCGGTGCGCCGGTGACGGCACTCCGGCTGCTGTCGGACGTCGCCGGGCGCATCACGCACGTGCTGATGGCCCTGCCGGCCCACGAGCCGGACATCGTCCCGCGGCTGCTCGACTGCATGGCCGCCGTGCGGGCGGCGCTGGGCCCCAGCGTGCGTTGCACGATGCTGCACCACGCCGAGTACGGGGCGCGCATTCGTGACCGGCTGGGGGCGCCGAATCTGGATCTCCTGGCGTGGACCAAGCCGGCGACGCTCCGGTTTCGAGGTGGCGTGCGGCTCGAGGGCAAGACGCTCAAGCTGGGCAGCGTGCCGTGGGGGGACTTCACCCTGTGGGTGCAGGACCCCTTCCTCGTGGCGGACGACGGTGAGACCACTTGCGTCCTCGCCTCTCCGGTGGTGGAGCGCCCCGACGGGGGCCTCGATGAGGACATCCCGCCGCTCGTGGCCGCGCATCTCGGCTGGACGTGCCGGCCGCTGACGGAACCGCTGGACGGGGCGAACGTGCTGGTGGACGACACCCACGTGGTGGTGGGCGGTGACGCGCACGTAGCGGATGACCACGTCGCCGCGCTCCCACTGGGCGCCGAACCGCCGCCGCTCGTGATCCCCTCTCGGGGCGCGCAGCCGCTCAGCCACCAGGATCTGTACCTCACGCTCGCGGGGCCGCACCCGACCTCGGGACAGCCGACGGCTCTCGTCGGCAGCCAGGAACTCGCGGCGCGCGTCGCCGGAGTGCCCTTCGAGGTCACCGGCCGGGACGAGCGGCTCGACCGGGTGGCGGCCGATCTGACGGACGCCGGCTACCGTGTGGCGCGCCTCCCGCTCACCCGGGAGCGCGCCGATCCCCGGTGGAAGCCGGGCTGGATCAGCTACAACAACGCGCTCGTCGAAACGTGGCGGGACGGCCCGACCGTGCGGCGGCGGGTCACTCTGCCCCGGTTCGGCACCGACGGGGGATCGCGCCTCGCCGCCCTCGACGACGCGGCGGCCGACACCTGGCAGCACCTGGGGTTCGAGGTCCGTGCGGTGGAAGCGCCGTTCACGTGGCTCGCCGTCTTCGACGGAGGGATCCGCTGCCTGACCAAAGTGCTGGCCCGAGACCGGGCAGGGGCGGAAACGCGGCGAGCGCCCGACTGGGCCGGGCGCTCGGGTTGATCGGGGTCCTGCGAGGTCGCTAGACGTCCATGCCCCGGATCAGCTTCGCGGGCGCAATGCGATCCTCCAACTCATCCACGTTCAGCTCGAGCTCGCCGGCGTCCTTGCCGGTCGCCTTCTTGACCGCGTCCTGCTGTTCTTTCGTCAGCTTGATGGAAACGCGCTTCGACATGGCAGCCCTCCAAGGCTAGCGGGTTGGCGACAGACTACCGGCAGAGCGTGAATTCGCCGTGAATTTGCGACTGAGGCTATCGGCTATTGCCACTGGCTGACCCACGTCATACCATGTAACTGAAGCTCTGTCAGTCACTTATACGAGATTGGCCGGGTCGAGAGTTTTGCCGAGGACGCAGAAACGCCGAGCGCCCGGTGGCTCGCCGGGCGCTCGGTCGGCTGCGAGGGGCGCAGACCTAGATGTCCCCCGCCATCTTGCGAACGAGGCGGGCGGGAGCGATGCGGTCTTCGAGCTCGTCCACGTTCAGCTCGAGCTCGTCGGCGTCCTTGCCGGTCGCCTTCCTGACCGCGTCTTTTTGCTCCTTCGTCAGCTTGAGGGAAATGCGTTTCGCCATCGTCGCCTCCCGGAAACCAGGTAAGGTGAGGGTGTGAGCATCATCGTAGGGCCGGGGCGTGAATCATCCGTGAAACCCGGACGGGACCGGGTGCCACAGCGATCGGCCTCGGCGGGACCCGAGGCCTCAAGCCAATGGACGGCAATGAGTTCAGCTGAAACCAGAAGCCTCCGGATTGGCCGGCGCCTCGGCGCCCCGGGGTGGTCGGTTGCGGCGCTGGCGCTGGTGCTCGCGGGGGCGGCGTGCGTCGGCGGGCGGAGCCCCGAGACGGCCACCCGGCGCCCGCTCGACGTCCGGTTCGCCCCGCTCGTCGAGCGCCTGTCGGAACCCGGCGGCTACTTCGACACGGACAACCTGATCTCGAACGAGCGGTCCTACCTCCACGTCGTCGGGGGCCTCGCCGACCGCGGTCTGGCGGGCGGCGCGTACATCGGCGTCGGCCCCGATCAGAATTTCTCCTACATCGCGGCCGTGCGGCCCGCCGTGGCGTTCATCGTCGACATCCGGCGCGACAACCTGCTCCAGCACCTGCTGTTCAAGGCCCTGTTCGCCCGGGCGCGGAACCGACTCGAGTACCTCTGCCTGCTGCACGGTCGACCGATCCCCGAGGACCTCGATGCATGGGGGGGCCGGCCGGTGGACGATCTGGTGGCGTACATCGACGCCACACCGGCCACGGCGGGCGCCGCCCGGGCCGCCACGGACAGCATTCTCGCCACGGTGCACGGCTTTGGGGTTCCGTTGTCCCCGCAGGACGTCACGACGATCCGTCGCTTCCACGAGACGTTCATCACTGTGGGGCTCGATCTCCGCTTCCAGAGCTTCGGGCGAGGGCCCCTGCCCCATTATCCCACGCTGCGGCAGCTCGTGCTCGAGACCGACCGGCGCGGGCAGCGCGCCGGCTATCTGGCCGACGAGGGCGCGTTCCGGTTCGTGCAGGATCTCCAGGCGCGCGACCTCGTGATCCCCGTGGTGGGCGATTTCGCCGGCGACCACGCGCTCGCGGCGATCGGGGAGCTGCTGACGCGGTGGGGGCTCGGCGTGTCCGCCTTCTACACGTCCAACGTCGAGTTCTACCTGATGCGCAGCGGCACGTTCGACCGGTTCGCCGCCACCCTCGCGGCGCTGCCGCGCGCCGACCGCAGCGTCATCATTCGCAGCTACTTCGGCCGGAACTTCGGGTTCGTCCACCCGCAGGCGGTGCCCGGGTACTTCTCGGTGCAGCTGCTCCAGCCGCTCGACGCCTTCGTCGCCCGGCAGGGCGCGGGGGGCTATCGCCGCTACCTCGATCTCGTGACGCACGAGACGGTCGACCTGCGGTAGCATGGCGGGCGGGCGTCGCGGACAGGCAGAGCGCGCCGCCGCTCACCCCGTTGGGCCGGTCGAGCCCGGCGTGCCCGCCGAGCCAAACCGTTCGTCCCAGGCGTCCAGCGACCGCGGCCAGTCCTCGCGCAGCAGTCGGGAGAGCGAACGGTCGGCCAGCACCCGGCCGCCGGTCTGGCACGCCGCGCAGTAATTCACCTCGTTCTCCGCGTACCGGATGCGCTGCACCGCCGCGCCGCACACCGGACACGGTTTGCGATAGCGTCCGTGCACGGCCATTCCGTCGCGAAACGCCGTGACCTTCTCGGGGAACCCGTCCCCCGTGTCCGCGCGGAGCCGCTCGATCCAGGTGGTGAGCACCGACTGGGTCGCGCCGTACAGCCGTGCGAGGGCGTCCTCGTCCAGCCGCGACGTGAGCGCGAGCGGCGAGAGCCGCGCGGCATGGAGGATCTCGTCCGAGTACGCGTTGCCGATGCCCGCGAGCAGCCGCGGGTCCGTGAGCGCGCGCTTGAGCGTGTGGTTCTCGCGCGTGAGCGCCGCGCGGAACGCGGCGAGGTCCGCGCCCAGCACCTCGAGCCCGCCAGGATCGTGCGCCGCCAACGCGCGACGGCCCTGCACGAGGTGGAGGGAGGCGCGCTGCTTCGGGCTCGCCTCGGTGAACAGCAGCGTGCCGGCTGCGAAGTCGAACGCCGCCAGTCCGTGCCGGCGGGGAACCGCCGTACCCCGGACGCGCCAGCGGAGCCGGCCCGCGACCATCAGGTGCAGCACGACGAACAGGTCGTCGTCGAGCTCGAGGACAATTCGCTTGCCGAGGCGCGCGAGGTTCGTCACCGTGCGACCGCCTACGGCCTGGATCGGCGGGTCGACGGACCGTACCACGAAAGGGCTCACGACGCGCACCGTCTCGATCGCGCGGTCCAGCACGCGCGGGGCAAGCGCCTCGAGGTAGATCGTGAGGTCCGGGAGCTCGGGCATGCGGACGCGGGGGCGGCCGCAGCTACACGCCTGATGCGAAGAGATCGATCTGCGGCGGCTCGAGGGGAAGATCCATGGACTGCAGCACCGCGTCGACCCAGCCGTCGCGGTCCGCCGCGGGATCGAGCCGCTGGCAGGGCACGTGGAACACCTCCAGCAGGTCTTCGATCACCCAGTCGATCTCCCGTTGAAACGTGTGGCTCACGTCGCGCGTGCCGTCGAACGAGGGCGCCTCGAGCACCGGTACCTTGAAGAGCCCGCTGTAGGTCGCCACCCATTCGCGCACCAGGGCATCATACTCCTTGCGTCGCCCGAGGCGGTGGACCAGGTAGGCGTAGTTGTCGAGCACGGAGCGGTCGCAGATCACCGCCTCGTACTGCGCGGCCGCCGCGATCTCGTGGGCGATCTGGGTATGGAGGATCCACGCCTGCGCTTCGAGCGTCGTGTCCCGGTTGATCGGGAGCGGGCAGGTGCGCGCCACCTCCTTGACGAGGTCCACACCCAGGTCGAGCCGCTTGAGGCGGGACGCCAGGTCGAAGCAGAGCGTCGTCTTGCCGACGCCGTGGGTACCGATGAACGCGATCTTCATGAACCAGCCACTCCCGGGGGGCCAGGCCGTCAATCATGGCGCACGGAGCGCGCCGACGCCATGCCAGCCACCAGTAGCCCTCGCTATGTTAGCCCCATGCCGCTACGCGCGACCAGTCGCTACTCGCTCGCCGAGGAGATCGCCCACGCCATCACACACGGGGCGGGCCTGCTGGCGAGTGTCGTAGGGCTCGTCGTCCTCGTCGTGTTCGCCAGCGGGCGGGGCAGTGCATGGCACGTCGTCTCCAGCAGCCTGTACGGCACGACTCTCGTGCTGCTCTACGGTGCCTCCACCATGTACCACGCGCTGCCGGCGTCCCGCGCCAAGCGCGTATTCCAGGTGCTCGACCACGCCGCGATCTACCTCCTGATCGCGGGGACGTACACGCCGTTCACCCTCGTCAACCTGCGTGGCCCGTGGGGTTGGACGCTGTTCGGGATCGTGTGGGGACTCGCGGCGCTCGGGATCGTGCTGGAAGCGGTCGCCCAACAGCGCGTGCGCGTGCTGTCGGTGGTGCTCTATCTCGGCTTGGGCTGGCTGGTGGCCATCGCCGTCAAGCCGCTGCTCGGCGCGGTCGCCCCGGGCGGCCTCATCCTGCTGCTCCTGGGCGGGCTGGCGTACAGCGGCGGCGTGGGGTTCTACGTGTGGCGGCGGCTACCCTACCACCACGCCATCTGGCACCTGTTCGTGCTGGCGGGCAGCATCTGCCATTACTTCGCCGTGCTGTTCTACGTCATCCCACGCGCCGGCTGATCCAACTCGGTCGCGCCCGCCGGGTCAGAAACTCAGCCAGTAGTTGAACTTGACGAGCAGTGTGTTGTCGGCCTCGAGCGATAGAAGGTCCGCCAGGTCGCCGAACGCGCGGAACGCCCGCTCCCGCACGTAGTGGGACCGTCCGTGCTGCCAGGCCACGTAGAGCACGGAGCCCGGCCGATACTCCCACCGTAGCACCAACGTGGAGCGCAGCGATTTAAAGTTGAAGTCCGGCTGGTCGAACGACAGGTCCGCCGTCCCGTCGGCGTCCAGGTCCACGTCGCACATGAGGTCCGCGCACGTCAGCTCGTCGCCGAACAGCCGATACCGGTCCGCATACTGCGGGGCCAACGGGGCTACCACCTCTTTGAAGTCGCCGTACCGCCCCGAGGAGACAAACGGCTGGGCGTAGAGCTGGATGGACAACGTGGGTGTCAGGGTCACGTCCACCCGGCTCGTGAGGTTCAGCGTCCGCTGCTCGATGGCGCCCAGGAGATAGCGGGTGGAATCGGCCACTACTCGCCGGCCGATCCACTGCGTGGGATCGCGGCTCCATGCGTAGCTCACGCCGAGGCTGGCGGTCAGGAACCCGCTGGGTCGGACATTCAGCTCCGGCTCGATGTCGGCCCAGCGCTCCGGCGTTCCTAGCACCCCCCCGACGCTGCCCCAGATCCCGAGACTGACCGGCTTCCGGCTATCGGTGGCGACATAGACGAAGCTGTTGCGCCAGTCGTTCAGTTTGAGGCCAGGCCCCCCCCGCAACGCACTGACGGAAAACCGGTTCACGGCGAAGGCCAGCGGATTCAGGGAGAGCGTCCAGTTGTTCGTGAACGTGGCGTAAAAGTGGACGGGGCGAACCCACGTGCCAAGCGCTTCACCCGCGGTGGTCCACGTCTGCGAGAGATTGGCGCCCACCTGGAAGTTCCGGAACATCCGCACCGGCCGCGTCCGGAAGTAGTACAGGCCGGCCGACGCTTCCTGGCGGTCGCCGGACCACTGAAACCCCATGTCGCTGATGTCAAAGCCGGGGCTGATCCACTCGTAGTACCCGAAGTACCGCCAGGTTCCGGCCTGCTTTCCGGCGTTGAGACTGAACGCGTACCCCGAGAGGCTCGTCCGGGTCGTGTCGAGCTCCACGTGGTCCGCGTCCGGTCGCTGGTAGTAGCGGAAGGGGGACCGTTGCGCCGAGCGGATCGCCTCTTCACTGCCGCGAAGGTGGCTCGCAGCCACCAGCCACTCGATGCCGTACATGTTGCGCTTCCAGCGATGGCGACCATCGACCACCCCGACGTAGGCGGCAGACCGGAGAAAGCCGAACTCGTCGCCCAGATGCTGGTTCACCGCCGTCACCATGCCACCGACCGTGTGGCTGCCTTCCCGGAAGTCCTGCTGGACGCGGGCCGCAAAGCTGTGCCCCAGCGGCTGCACGCGTTTGCTCCCCACCACCTCGCCGGTCGAGTCGCGCAAGGTCGCGCTCTCGGCGGTGGTCACCGCGCTCATCACGCCGAGACCCAGCCCGCCGCTCGACTTCCCGGTCACTTTCGCCGCGCTGACGATGGTCGTCGCCTCGGGGAGCTGCACGGTTCCCCCGTCCGGCGGACCGGCCCAGCCTTGCGGCGGTCGCCCGATCCGTCGGGAGTAGAACAGCTGCCCGCCCGGGACCCAGCGATTGAACAGCGCGGCGCCCTCGACGAAGAACGGCCGTTTCTCGGGGAAATAACTCTCGAACGCCGTGAGGTTCACCACGGCCGGATCGGCCTCCACCTGCCCGAAGTCGGGATTGACCGCGAGATCCAGCGTGAAATCGGATGTGAGGCCGTACTTGAGATCGAGGCCGGCGTCGAGCTGCTGGAGACTGGTCGGCGCGTACAAACTGCCCGTCGGCTCCGGCCGCCAGCGATTACTGGCCACCGTATAGGGCCGGACCTCCAAACGCATCGGGGACGGAAGCCCGTGTAGGTTCTCGAGCACGCCGAACCGCGAAGCGAAGCCGCTTTCATTCTTGGACCAAGGAGCCCAATACACGTTCTCCGCCTTGCGCTCGATGCGGCGTGCCACTTGAAAGCCCCACTCCGAGTTCTTCCGGTCGAAGCGGAGCTGCGTGAACGGGATCCGGAACTCCGCCGACCAGCCGAGGCTGTCGACCGACGTCTTGACTTCCCACACAGGATCCCAGGACGAGTCGCCCCAACTGTTGTCGTCGGACCCGTACGCGTCTTCCGTCGAGCCGCCGGGGGTAACCCCGAACTGGAAGCACGTCAGGCGGTCGTGATATGAGTCGAAGTAAAGCCAGATCTGATCTGACTGGGATATGGCATCCCGCCGCGCGAGCCGTGACCGGATGTGATCGGGCTCGGAATCGAACGCGCGCACCCCCACGTACACGGCGCTCCCGGTGTACGCGACACGCACCTCGGTGCGCTCGGTCGCCGGTGCACCGTCATTGGGGTTCCGCTGCGTAAAACCGCTCGCCATGTCCGCGCGTCGCCAGGCGTCATCATCGAGCCGGCCATCGAGATCGATGGCCCACGGGCCGATACGGAAGGCGCGAAGCACACGCGGAACAACCGAGTCCGGCGCAACAGCAGGGCTCGCGGACCCTCGCGATTGCGCCCGTTGCTCCCCCCCAGGAGAGAGGACCAACGCGATGGCGAGTGCGGTGAGTCCGGAGAATGCCATGGACGCCTCCATCCATCGAAGCGAGGGTGCGACCGGCAGAGCACCGCCGGTGGCGTCCCATCGCAGTTTCCCGACGGGAATGGCCTAGTCGTCGTGAGGCGTCCAGCGAGATCGGGGGGCGTCTGCGGCGGCGCGGCCTGGGGGCCGTCGGCGGGGACTGCGGATCGTTTTCAAGATGCCGCGGGCAGAGGGTGGCGCAACCCCAAATCCGACTGCGAAGATCACCTTCGCGCCCACGTTCACCCGCCCACGCGAGTCTCGCCCCCGTGCGGCACGGGAGGGGGCACCCTGTCTGTATACCCGGGCGGCTAACGCATCGACACACCGCGACTTGTCATCGCCCTCTCCGCAATTGGCTGCCGCGTGGCCGCGCCGTCGTAGCGTTGATCCCAACACCACGGCGCACACCCGCACCAGGAGGCAGTCATGTCACGGTCCCGCAGCCTCACCTTCGCCGCCGCGCTGGTCGCGGCCGTCGCCCTCTCCGCCTGCTCGTCCGTGTACGAGCCGCCCGCCGAGTCCACAGCCATCGGCCGGCTCACGGATGACCAGAACACGAACGACCGCTGGCAGCAGGGCCAGCCGAAGGAACACCGGGGCGAGAAGCTGGCGGAAGAAGACTACTAGCCAGCGCGCGCCGGCCCGCTACGCCGGCGGGGGGGCGGACGGCCGATCGGTCGTCCGCCCTTCGTCTGTCATCATGCGTCGCAGCGCGTCGCAGCGCGCACCGAGCGCGCGGTCGTCGCCTGCCGCCCGGGCGGCCGCCGCCACGGCGCGCCGGACGGTCCGCACCGATCCCGCCGCCAGCGCCTCCCGCGCCACGGCCTCGGCCTCGGCGAACGCGTCCGGCCCCGGACCGTCGCGGGCGCGAAGCTCGGCACGTAGCACCCGGGATTCCAGGTCCGTCCGGTCCGCCAACAGGTCGGCCACGCGGCGCTGCAACCGGCGCCGCTGCCCCGCGGTGAGGCAGGCGCTCCGCACGATTTCACCGAGCAACGCGCCGGCGAACGTGTAGCGCGTTCCATCGAACGTGAGGAAGCGGCGTTCCTCGAGCTGGTCGAGAGCCTGCTCGAGCGCGGTCGCCGGAAGCGCGGTGACGGCCGCGAGGAGCGTCGGGTCGAGCGCGGTGCCGGTAACACTCGCCGCGCGCAACACGGCCAGGCTCGGGTCGTCCAGCCCGGCGATCCGGCTCATGATGGCCGTGCGCGCGAGCTGCGGCACGGGGATCGGGAACGGGCTGTCGAGCGTCTCCATGGGCGGTGGCCACTGGAGCAGGTCCGCCGTGAGGGACGACGACCGCTCCAGGTCGCGCAACAGGGTGACGGCAAACAGCGGGCTGCCACCCGCCTCGTGGATCACGCGCCGCGCCAGCCGGTCGAGGTCGTCCGTGGCGGTGCACCACGGCGCCAGCACGGCGGTGAGATGCCGGAGGTCGGCGCCCGCGAGCGGCGGCAGGCGCACCACGGCACCGGGTACCTCGCGGCCGAGGTCCCCGGCGAGGAGGCCGAGCGCCCGGGGCTGCGGGACGGCCGTGGGATCGACCGTTACGATCGTGAGCACCCGCAGCGCGCCCAGCCGGGCGACGGTGGTGTGCAGCGCGGTGAGGGACGCGTCGTCCGCACAGTGGGCATCGTCGAGGGCCAGGCCGAGCGGGCCTTCGTCCGCAGCCGCACGGACCACGGCCTCAAACGCCCACGCCATGTCCCCCGCATCCCGGGGTTCCTCACCGCCCCCGCCTGTGTTCAGCAGTGCGCGCGCCCGCGGGTCGGCCCCCACGGCGCCCGGTGCGTCGAGCAAGCCGTTACGGGCGAGCGCGCGCAGCACGCTCCACGGGGCGTCGTGGTCACTCGCCAGCGGGCGGGCCAGCACGACCGTGGCGCCGGCAAGGGTGAGCCGCGCGGCGCACTCGTCCACCAGTCGCGTGCGGCCCATCCCGGGGTCGGCCTCGATGAGCACGCACTGCGCGGCCCCCTTGAGGGCGCGCTCGAGGGCGCCGAACACGATTTCGTGCGTCGCTACCCGGCCCACGAGGGGCGCGCCTGGACCCGCCTGGTGTCCCGACGCGCGCCGCCAGCGCGCCGCGCGGATCCGCGTCGCGAGTGCTTCGAGCTCCCGGCTGGGCCGTTCCCCGATCTCGGCGGCGAGCCGCGCGACGAACGCCCGGTAGTCCGCCAGAGCGCCGGTGGCGTCGCCGGCGAGCGCGCCGGCGCGCACCAGCAGCTGCACGGCGGGATCCGACCACGGCTCGAGACCGAGGGCGCGGCGCGCCGCCGCCCGCGCCCCGTCGAAGTCGTTGGCGGTGAGCGCCCCCTCCCCCTGCCGGAGCAACGCCGTCACCGCCAGCCGACCGAGGCGCGCCCGCTCCCGCGTGACCCACTCCTCAAAGGCGGGGGCGTCGGCCAGCTCAAGCCCGTCGAGGAACTCCCCGCGTGGCAGGGCGAGCGCCGCGTCGGCGTCGTCGGTCACCAACGCTTCGAATCGGGCGACGTCCACGGTGAGGTGCTGCGCCGCGAGCGTCACCGAACCACCGTCGGTGCGCAGCCGCGCCGCGCCGAGACGGAGCCGCAGCCGGCGGATCGCCTCGTTGAGCGAGCGGCGCGCGTTGCGCTCGGACCGCTCGGGCCACAGCAGGCCCACCAGATGGTCGCGGGATCGGGTGTAGGCCGGGGCGAGGGCCAGGCTGGCCAGTAGAGCGACGTGCTTGCGCCACAGCACGTCGCTGGGCGCATCCGTGCCGTCCACGAGAATGCGCGGCGGCCCGAGACATTGGAGCTCGAGCCGCGGGAGCGTGGGGCGCTCCGGCATGGGACCCCTCCTGCTCGGCCGGAGCCGTGTGGGGTCGTGGCGGTCTAGCTCCCGGTCGGTCCTCCGCTGTCGGCAATCCACGCCCAACGGTTGCCCTGCTTCATGAGGACGTCGGTCCAGCGACCGGTCACGGTCGTATCGTCACCATCCGCCGAGCGCGTCGTCATCCAGAAGTAGTAGTGCACCACCGCCACCGTGCCGTACACCTTGATGCTGACCGGCTTGAGGTTGTACCAGACCACGTCCATCGCGGCAAAGTCGCGGGTCCAGAAGGCCCGCGCATCCGCCTTGTTGCCCGGCACGGGCATGTCGAACGACCAGCCCACGTAGTCGTCGTGGAAGCAGGCCATGCCCGCCTCGAGGTTCTTGGTGGTGTAGTGCTCCCAACAGGCCTGCTCGACCTGCCAGATCTCTCGTTGGGCAGGCGACCACTCCTGCGCGGACGCCACGGTCCAGGGCATGAGGACGAGGGCAAGAGGAACGGCGAGCAGCGAGCGCATGGGACCTCCCGGAGTGCTTGGGACCATCGCGTAGCACTCCTTCATGCACCCGAAACCGCGGCTTGTCCAGCGCGGCCGGACCGGGTCTTTCCTAGCGCTCGGCGCCCCGGCGCCGGACGAGCCGATCGCCCTCCACGAACAGGCCGGGCGCGCGGGTGGCCACGTCCCGCAGGAACGCCGCCTTGGCGTCCGGCGAGATCAGCAGCCAGCGGCTTGCATCGTTGCGGCGGATGTGGAGCCGGTCGAGCGAACAGGCCGGCGCCGACAGCGGGTTCCGAGTGGGAAACACCTCCTCGATGGCGGCGAAGGGCACCGTCCACCGCAGCGGGCCGGAGCGGATGACGAGGCGCTCATCCGTGAGCGTGTAGCTCGTGCCGTAGAGTACCCACAGCACGAACGCGGCCGTCGCCGCCGACCCGGCCGTAATGCCCACGCGGACGCCCAGGGGTTCGGGAGAAAACCAGACGGCCACCGCCGCCGCTGCCGCTCCCGCCGCCGCCAGCAACAGCAGAATCTCGAGCCACCAGTCACGCTTGCTCGGATAGACCGTCGTCGGGGCTCGGGGTGCCGTCATGACTCTCAATGTTCAATGCTCAATGATGAATGTCTAATTCCGAATGTCCAATGTCCAATGTCCGATTGAGAATCACCGGGGAGCCCACGCTGGCGCCTAGTCCTTGTGACTGGTCATTGGACATTGGACATTCATCATTGAGCATTGAACATTGAGCCTCATGCCCGCCGCCGATCTCTGGTTGCTGCTCGCCGGCCCCGTCATGGCGATCGGCCTGCTCAAGTACCGCGCCGACTATCGCCGCCACGGACGCACCACGGCGCTCGGCGTCGTGCTCCTCCTGGCCGCGTGGATGATGCCCCACCTCATTCTCGGCTACGCGCTTCCGATGTTCCCGCTCCCGCGCTCGGCGCGGCAATGGACGGGATACGCACTGATGGTGGTCGGGCTCATCGGGTGCCTCGTCCCGATGCGTCGCTTCTCGACCGCGATGGTCGTGGGGCGGGCCGACCCGCAACTCGTCACCGGCGGCCCGTACCGCTGGTCCCGCAACCCGCAGTACGTCGCGTACACGCTGTTTCCGGTCGGCTATGCGCTGACGGGCATCGCCGTGATGGCCTGGGTGGGCGTCGCCCTCTACCTGGTGCTCGTGCACCTCACGGTGCTGATCGAGGAAGAACATCTCGAGCGCCAATTCGGCGAGGCGTACCGGGCCTACAAGCGCACCACGCCGCGCTATCTCCTTCGGTAGCCTGCCGCCGGTCGACTTGCCCGTGCGACGCCTCCGCGCGATCGTTCGGTCCGCCAGGTTCGATTCTTCTCTTAGAGGTTCGATGCGCACCGCCGTTTTGCTCCTCGTCGCCCTCGCGCCGGCCAACGGCCTGCCCGCGCAGGACGTGCTCCTGCGGATGCGTCCGCCCCAGGGGCAGGTCACGCGCTACCTGATGACCGTCGAGACATACGTGCGCGGCGGACCCATGGCGCAGATGGCGCCCGATCCGGACACCCCGTTCGCGCGGATGACCGGATGGAATACGAGCACCGTGACGGCTGCCGGGGCCGATGTGTACACCGAGCGCGTCGTGATCGACTCCGTGCGCATGGAGTTCCCGGCGGCGCCGCAACTGGCACAGATGATGGGTCAGATGGGCGACCTCATGACCGGCACGGTGACGGAGTCGCGCATGTCGAGCCGGGGCAAGGTGCTCGCGGCCGAGTTCACGCCGAGCCCGGCGCTGCGGGATATGATGGCGCAGATGGGAGCGGCGCCGGGCAGCACTGGCCAGATGGGGCTCGGTGGCGGGGCCGAGCGCCTGAACCTGCCGTCGTTCTGGCTGCTCCCGGAGAGGCCGGTGCGGGTCGGCAGCGTGTGGCGTGACTCGATGACGGTGGCGCTCGATTCGATCGAGGTCGAGGGCGGGTCGGGCGGCGTGATGCGGTTTGCCGCCGAGTTCACCCTGCGCGCCATGAAGGGCCGGGTCGCGGTGATCGGCGTTGACGGGACGCTCGGGATGTCAGGCGCCGACCTGCCCACCGGCCTCGCGTTTACGATCACCGGGGAAGTGCAGCTGGACCTCGCGGCCGGACGCGCGGCGTCGATCGCCATGGAGATGGAGGGATCGACACCCACGCCGATGGGCGAGATGCCAATGACGATCCGGACCACGATGACGGCGCGGTAGCGACCGACTGTTCAACGTCGAGTGCTCCTCGTCCAGCGAGGCCGGGTGGGCGGTGGGCGACTAGGCGTGTCCGAGCGCTCGCAGGCGCGGGAACGAGATGCGTGGCTTCCGGGGTCGGTGGGAGGCGGACTGGGAGTTGAGTTGCACGCAGACGATCACCGACGACACGGATCCCCTGGCGCCCCCGCCATACAGGCTCACTTCCCGCAGGTGGGGGAGGTTGTCGAAACTCATCACATGCTGCGCATTCACGTAGGTCGGGTGGCGCACGGGAAGCCCGAGCTTGCTCAGCGCCTCCTTGGCGAACGGTAGATCTCGGGTGCCGTAGAGCTTGATCCAGCCTGCCTTCCCCTCGACGAAGACCACCTCGACATTCCCGCCCCGGTACGATCGCTTCGTGCGGGTGGGGTCGGTCGAGGTTCCCCCCTCATCCGGCGCACCAAGATGGTCGGCAACCTCGGACTCCGACCTGCCCGCGAGGGCCGGCACGTTCAGGAGGAGATGCGGTAGGGCGTGTTTGGGCGTTTTCGCCACCCCGAGCCCCTGGGAGTATCGGTGCTCTACTATGTGGGCGGGCCGGATTCCCAAACGTGACCGCGATCACATTGGGCTCTGCGCGGCTCCTGTTGACGATGATCGATATCCAACGTCCAATGTTCAATGTCTGTTCCATGTCCAACGCTCAATGACCACCGCGCAACGACCGACGGTCAATTGCGATGCCCCTGCCACGTTGCGCAATCGTCGGTGACTCCGTATGCTCGGATCACTCCAGACTGGAAACCCCGTGTTCGCAGTGAGCAACCGGTCCGGGAAGGTGAGGGTCACCAGCCTGCTCATGCTGGCGGTGATCGCAGGCGCGGTGTACACCGCGCTGGCGTTCGGAAGAGTCTACTGGCACCGGTATGCCATCGGAGCGGCGATGGACGAGCAGC
>JBFGDF010000020.1:0-32660 GCA_041580775.1 Gemmatimonadales bacterium | reverse complement strand
GGTGATCGCGGACACGCACGGGCTGCTGCGCGGCAGCGTGCTCGACGTGTTCGCCGCGGTCGATCACATCCTCCATGCCGGCGACATCGGGTCATCGGAGGTGCTCGACCGGCTGGGGCAACTGGCGCCCGTGACGGCCGTGTACGGCAACACCGACGGCCTCGAGCTCCGGATGCGCTGTCCCCGGGTCGCGCAGATCGAACTGGACGGGCTCTACGTGACGATCACCCACGGGGACCAACTCGGGGTTCCGACGCCCGAGGGGCTGCACCGGGAATTTCCGGACGCCGACATCATCGTGTACGGCCACACCCACACGCCACGCCTCGAGCTGGTGGCCAAGACGGTGACCGTGATGAACCCCGGCGCTGCCGGTCCGCGGCGCTTCGAGGTCGTGCCCTCGGTCGGGATCATGGAGCTGGAACCGGGAATTCCACCCCGGGCGCGGCTCGTGCCGCTCGGCACCGACTGACCGCGCCCGCGGGGACGGCGACCGTCGGGTGGCCGCGGTTCAGAACGTCGTGACGGCCAGGTAGGTGACGTACGCGACAAACCCCGCCAGCAGGAAGAGCCCGTTCCGCCACGTCACGCTGCGCCCCCACACCATCAGCGGGAACAGCACCACCGCGAAGCCGAGCATGACCCAGTTGTCGACGGCGATGGCGGCGGGATGGACGCGCACATCCGTGATCAGACTGGCGATGCCGAGGATGCCCAGCACGTTGAAGATGTTGGACCCCACCAGGTTGCCGAGCAAGATGTCGGATTCGTTGCGGGCGGCGGCGACCACGCAGGTCGCCAACTCCGGCAGACTCGTGCCCATCGCGACGATCGTGAGGCCGATGACGCGTTGCGAGATGCCCCAGGTCTCCGCGATCGTGACGGCCCCGCGGACCATCATCTCGGCACCCGCCCCCAGGCCGACGATGCCCAGCGCCACCATGATGGCGCTGGTGCGCCATGCGCGCCCGCGCCCGCCGGCGCGCTCCACCGTGCGTTCCAGTCGCTCGGCGAGCTCGCGCGTGTCATCCGGAGCCGTCGCCTGCCGGGCGAGCCGCACCACGTAGACCACGAAGCTCACGAGTGCCACCACCAGGAAGACACCCTCAAGGCGGTCCACCACCCCGTCGCGCGCCAGCAGCAGCACCACGAACGAGGCGACCACCATGAACGGATACTCGAGCCGAATCGTCTGGCCGGGAACGGGGATGGTGTGCACCAGCGCGGCGACCGCGAGAATCACGGCGATGTTGAAGACGTTGGACCCGATGACGTTGCCGTAGGCGATGTCGGTGGCGTGCTCGAGCGCCGCGCCGACGCTCACGGCCAGCTCCGGCAGGCTCGTCCCCATGGCGACCACGGTGAGACCGACGACCGTGGCGGTGACCCGGGCGAGCAGCGCGACCCGCACCGCGCCCTCGACGAGGAAATGCCCGGCGATCGTGAGGACGACGAGGCCGGCGACGAGCAGCACGGTGGGCGCGAGCATCACGGGGCCTAGGCGGCGCCGGCGCGCGCCAGCCAGGTCTCCAGCGGGACGGCGCGCCGTAGCGCCGCGGGGTGACGCCGGAACCAGCTCAGCAGGAGCACGGTCTCGTCGATCGCGTCCGTCGGCAGCGGGCCCTCGACCGGCTCCGGGGCCGCATGTTCCCGAACGAGCCCGCGGAACGCCTCCCGCTCGATGGGGGTCCGCGGCGCGGGCGCGGAGGCGCGCACCGTCGCCCGCCGGATGACATACGCGCGATCATCGCCGTACACCCCGGGGTCGATGTACACGAAGCTCAGGGCGTCGATCGCGGCCCGCATCCGGTTCCCCGCCGCAAACAGCCATTCGAGCGCCTCGAACCGGTCGCGCCACCGGGCCGCCGTCTCGAACGCGTCCGCTTCGCTGGCCCGCGTCATGGCCGTGACGATCCGGCCGAGCGGTGCGATGGTGCGTCCTTCGAGGAACGCGATCGCCGCGTCCACGCGGTCGAGATAGTCGCTCCGGGTCACGAACCCGCCGCATGGGCCGAGGCAGGTGCTCAGCTCATACCGCAGGCAGGCCGCCTGGCGGCCCGCGCCAAACAGGTCGCCCTGCTCGGCGTACACCATGGGCAGATTGAGCGCGCAGTCCCGCAGCCCCAACTCGAGCGACAGCACGCGCACGGCCTCCCGTAAACGCAACCCGGCCCGGTAGGGGCCGTAGTGGCGGACCGCGCCGTCGGTCGGCGTGCGGCCGACGTGCAGCTTGGGCGCCGGACCGTCGGACACCTTGATGAACGCCATCCGGCCCGGACGGTTCATGCGGATGTTGAACGCCGGGCGATGGCGCCGGATCTGGCGTAGTTCAGCGAGCCCCGCGGCGAACTCCGAGGGCGCGTAGTCCCACTCGATCCGCGCGGCGGCTTCGACGATCCGGGCGGCCTTGTCCTCCGGGAACGCGGCGCGGAAATACGACAGCAGCCGAGCCCGCACCCGCTTGGCCTTACCGACGTACACCACGCGCCCGGCCGCATCCAGCATGCGGTAGATCCCGGGCCGATTCTCCGCGAGAGCCGCGACGTGGCGGCGAAGGCGCTCCGTATCGACGAGCGGGAGCGCGAGGCTGGTCACCGGAGGCCCCGGAGATACCGATGCAACTCGAGGAACTTCTGGTACACCACCACGCCCTTCCGCTTCTGCCCCATCTCGGCCAGCAGCTCGCGCATGCGGCCCCGCCGCGTGACGTAGAAGCGGAACGTCTCCGCGAAATCCTCCTGGGGATGGGTCGCCGCGTAGGCCGTCACGAAATTGGGATGCGTGGTCGTGACCCGCCGACGCTGGAAGTCCACCCACCCGGCGTCGGACACCCGGTACGCCTTGTCCACCTCGCCGAACGCCTCGACGAATTGCCAGTCCCGAGTCCAGCGCCAATGGTGGTAGAGGAAGCTGTGGCCCAGCTCGTGACAGGTGAGCCCGACCAGCATGGGCCACGGGATCTCGTGCCGGTTGCGCTTGCCCACCCAGTCGTTGTCGATCTCGACGATCTTGGGGTACTTGGGGTCCACGCCCGACACGCCCGGCCGCAGCAGGATGCGAAAGCCCCACGGCCGGATGCGGGAGACCAGCAGCAGCCGGCGCACGCGCCGGAGCGCCCGGGGAATGAGATCCTGGCCCGTGGCGTCTTCTCCGCACCACGGACAGTGGTCCATCCAGTCGTCCACACCCCGGCTGCAGTGGGGACAGGTGCCCTCGTACTCGTCGTCGGGCCATTCCTGGTCGGCCCCGCACCACGGGCAGTAGGGCATCGGGTACTGCACACCGCCCCCACAACCCGCATCGCACTTGGCGGAGAAGCGGAATCCGGCCGGCGCCTTGAGCGGGCGGTCGCTCGAGACGCCCGCTTCGTGGATGTCCTCGCCGCACCACGGGCAATACCACGAGTAGTCCGACACCATCCACCCGCAGTGGCCGCACTCGGCATTGGTCTCGTGCTCGGTGTCGCCCCAGACGTGTTCGCGGCCGCAGCGGGGGCAGAAGGGCCGGAACCGTTTCAGCTGCTCGCCACATTGGCAACGCAGCTCGGGTTGGGGCGCGGGTGTGCGCCGCCGTCTACGTCCTGCCATGCCCGCGGGGTCCCTGGCAGCGCCAGCAGAAGGTCGTGGCCCGTCCGTCGATGGCGTGCGTGGTCGCCAGCCGGGTCCCGCAGCGGACGCACGGCTCGCCGCCGCGGCCGTACACGTGCAGCGCGAGCTGATACGTGCCCGGCTGCCCGGTGCCGGTGCGGTAGTCGCGCACGGTCGTCCCGCGACCGGCGACCGCGTCTGCCAACACCTCGCGCACCGCCGCGAACAGGCGGGCCGTGTCGGCCGGCCGCAGCCGATCGACCGGCCGGGACGGATCCACCCCGGCCCGAAACAGCGCTTCGTTGGCGTAGATGTTTCCCACTCCGGCCAGTTTGCGCTGGTCCATCAGCACCTTCTTGACTGCCTGGCGGCTGCCGTGAAGCCGGGCCCGGAACCGGGCGAGATCGAAGTCGGAGTCGAGTGGCTCGTCTCCGATGCGTGCAGTATAGGCCTGCCACCCCGCTTCGTCCAAGAGGTGGATCGTGCCCAAGCGCCGCACGTCGCGGAACACCAGCCGACCGGCGCCGCGGACCCGCACCTCGAGCACGGCGTAGCGCCGCGCCTCCCGGTTCAGGGACCGCGGGTGGAGCAGGAGGGAGCCGGTCATCCGCAACTGAATCACCAGGCGGTGGCCCGTCTCCAGGCGGAGGACCAGGTGCTTGGCCCGACGGGTGAGGTCCGCGATCCGGTTGCCATCGAGCGTGCGCAGCAGACGCGGGCGCGAGACGCCGCGGAGGACGTCGGCCTTGTGCAGCTGGGGGTGATAGAGGGCACGACCGGCGAGGCGAGGGGCGAGATCCCGAACGATCGTCTCGACCTCAGGCAGCTCCGGCACGCTGGATCTCCCGCCAGGCGATGTCTCGGCGCAGCACCTTGCCGTCGAACGCGATCGCCTCGGCCAGCCGCCGACTGGCGGTGGCCGCGGCCGCGACGTCCGGTCCGAACCCCGTGGCGCACAACACCCGGCCGCCGGCCACCACCAGCGTGCCGTCCGGTTCACGGCGGGTCCCGGCGTGAAACAGCAGCGTGTCCGGCGGTGTCTCGGGCGGCAGCGTGATCCGCGCGCCCCTGACTGGCGCCTCCGGGTAGCCGGGGGCCGCGACGACGGTGGTCACGGCGGCGCGCTGCGCGGGGAGGCGACGGCGGGCGGGTCCCCACTGCTCTCGGGCGCCGATCCGCCACAGGTCGTCGAGCAGGTCCGCGTCGCCGGCCGGCAGGACGACCTGCGCTTCCGGGTCGCCGAACCGGCAGTTGAACTCCACCACGGCGGGGGCACCGTCGGGTGCGATCATGAGGCCCGCGTAGAGCACGCCGCGGTACGGCGCGCCGTGGGCCGCCAGGGCGGCCAGGGTCGGGAAGAGAATCTCGCGCTCCACCCGGTCGAGCAGCGGTGCGGACGCGATCGAGACCGGCGTATACGCACCCATGCCGCCGGTGTTGGGGCCGGTGTCGCCCTCGCCCAACCGCTTGTGGTCCTGCGCGGCCGGCAGCAGGAGCACCTGCTCGCCGTCGGTGAGCGCGAACACGGACAGCTCCTCCCCTTCGAGGAACGCCTCGATCACCACTTTCTCCCCGGCCGCACCGAACTGCCCGTCGAACATGGCGAGCGCCGCCGCGCGCGCGTCCTGCCGCGTCGGGCAGACGATGGCGCCCTTACCGGCCGCGAGCCCCGACGCCTTCACCACGAGCGGCTCGGGATGCCGGTCGATGTAGCGACGCGCGTCGTCGAACCGCGTGAACGTGCGGGACGCCGCCGTGGGGATGCCCGCCTCGTGCAGCAGTTGCTTGGCGAACGCCTTGGACGCCTCGATGCGGGCGCCCGCCGCCGACGGGCCGAAGACGGCATGGCCGGCCGCGCCGAGCTCGTCGGCGAGTCCGGCGGCCAGGGGCCCTTCCGGCCCGATGATCGTGAGGTCGATCGCGTGCGCGCGAACCGCGTCCCGGAGGGCGCCGTGGTCGGTGACGGGGATGGGAAGGTTGGTGGCGAGGTCGGCGGTGCCGGGGTTCCCGGGCGCGCAGAAGACGCGGGCGGCGCGCGCGAGCCTCCAGGCGATCGCGTGCTCCCGCCCGCCTCCTCCTACGACCAGCACGTTCACTGCTTGCGGGACTCCTTGAAGGCGTCCGCGAACGCCGCGGCGGCCCGCTTGGCCGCTTCCGCCACGTCTCCGACGACGTCTTTTGCTTCCCTGGCGTAATGGCTGGCCGCGTCCGACACGTCGTCCATGTAGGAGCGCTGCTGCGACTCGGCCCCGCGGTGGGGGTACTCGCCGGTGAGGATCGTGGCGTAGGTCCCCGCCTCGATCCACCGCTTCAACTCGGCCGCCCGCAACGTGTTGAAGGGGTGGGAAGCCCCCAGGGTGTTGAGGATCTTGTAGACCTGGTCCAGCGGGCCGCCCTGCGCCTCGTACTCGCGCGCCTGCTCGAGGAACGCGTCGAGGTCCATGTCCTGCATCGAGCCGCCACCGGCCAGCTTGAGGAAGACGCGCAGCGAGGCGGTCTCGTCCTGGCTCGCGAGGAGCCCCGCCCGGTCGGCCGAGAGCTCGCTTTTCCGGAACCACTCGAGCAGGGCGAGCTTGATGGGCATGAGCGCGATGCCCGCGAGGAACGGCAGATTCTGGAACCCGAGCTCGAGCAACAGGATCGTGATGGTGCGATAGAGCGCATGCCCGCTGATGACGTGGCCGAGCTCGTGTCCGATCAGGACACGGAGCTCGTCGTCGTCGAGCAGGCCGACCGCGCCCGAGTTCAGGACGATGAAGGGATGCTCGAAGCCCACCGCCCCGGCGTTCACCATCGGGGTTTGGGTCACGTAGAGCTCGGGTTCCTCCGGCCAGTCCATCGTGCCGCACGTTTCGAGAAGCAACCCGTGCAGCCGGGCGTACTGACGGGGGCCGCACCGGACGGCGTTGGCCTGGAACAACAGCCGGATGCCGCGCTCGCCGAAGAAGCCGAAGATGCGCTTCACGGCGTCATCGAATCCCGGGACCTTGCGCAGGGCGTTGAGCGCCGCGCGATCGGCCGGGTGCTCCCAGGCGTCGGGCGCGATCTGGGTCAGGACGGTGCGGTGCCGGGGACCTGGCGTGCCCGTCGGGTCACTCATGACTGCCTCCAGCGTGGAGAACTGACGGATTCATACGAGTCTCCTGGACCGTACGGTCGCGGCGCCGGTCGGTTTCACCTCACGGCTCGCCGGCCCGGTCGAGCGCCTGGCGGAGATCGGCCACGAGGTCATCGGGGTCTTCGATCCCGACCGACAGCCGCACCAGGCCGTCGGTCAGTCCCATCCCCTCGCGCATCGCGCGCGGGACGCTCGCGTGCGTCATCGTGGCCGGGTGGCCAATCAGGCTTTCCACCCCGCCCAGGGACTCGGCGAACGCGAAGATCCTGGTCGCCTCGACCACGCGACGGGCGCGATCCAGCGAGCCGAGATCGAAGGAGATCATGCCGCCGAACCCGCGCATCTGCCGGCACGCCAGCTCGTGCTGCTCGTGGGTGGGAAGGCCGGGGTAGTACACGCGCTGGACCTCCGGCTGGTCGGTGAGCCACCCGGCGATCCGGCGACCGGACTGGTCGTGCCGCGCCATCCGGAGGGCGAGCGTCTTGGTGCCGCGCAGGGCAAGCCAGCAGTCCATCGGGCCGGGCACCGCCCCGGAGGCGTTCTGCAGGAAGGCCAGACGCTCCGCGAGGTCCTCGCGGGACGTGACGATCATGCCCCCCACCATGTCGCTGTGGCCGTTCAGGTACTTGGTGCTGGAGTGCATGACGAGATCGGCACCAAACGCCAGCGGATTCTGCAGGTACGGGGTCGCAAACGTGTTGTCCACCACGAAGAGCAGCTCGCGTTCGCGGGCGAGCCGGCCGGCGGTCGCGAGGTCGGTGAGCCGCATCATCGGATTGGTGGGCGTTTCGACGAACAGCATCCGCGTGGCCGGGGTGCACGCTCGATCGATGGTCTCGGGGTCCCGCGTGTCGACGAAGGAGAACGCCAGGCCGAGCCGAGCGAAGATCTGCTGCATCAGGCGGTGGGTGCCCCCGTAGACGTTCTCGCCGCATACCACGTGGTCGCCGGCCGAGAGCAGTTTGAGGATCGCGTCGGTCGCGGCGAGACCGGAGGCCCAGGCGAGGCCGTGGCGGCCGCCTTCCAGCGCCGCGACGTTGCACTCGAGCGCGTCGCGCGTCGGGTTCCGGGTGCGCGCGTACTCGAACCCGCGGTGGCGCCCCAGCCCGTCCTGGACGTAGGTGGACGTCTGATAGATGGGAGGCATGATGGCCCCGGTGGTGGGATCCGGCGCCTGTCCGGCGTGGATGGCGCGGGTGGCGAACCCGTGCCGCAGATCGTCGTCGTGGACGCGGGCCATGAGCCTATCCGTCTCGGGCCTCGGAACCTACTCGGGCGCCGCGGGGCCCGGCAAGCGACCGTGCTTGTAGGCGATCTTGGTGGCGGCTACGTTCCAACGACATGGCAGAACCCTCCTCCATCCGCTGCTTGGTCGTCGACGATCAGGAGATCGTCCGCTCGGCCATCGCCCGTGGGCTGGCCCGGCGCGGGTGTACGTGCGTCGAGGCGGCGACGGGGCGCGAGGCACTCGAGCTGCTGCACCGCGAGCCGCCGCACGTGATCGTGTCGGATATCCAGATGCCGGAGATGGACGGCGTCCAGCTGCTCCAGGCCGTCCGCGCGAGCCACCCGGACATCGAGGTCATCATGGTGACCGGGGTGGCGGAGCTGGATACCGCGGTGGACTGCCTGCGCCAAGGCGCCTTCGACTACATCGTCAAGCCGTTCCAGATGGAGCAACTCCGGCAGCGAGTCCGTCAGGCGGTCGAGCGCCGCCAGCTGCTGCTCGAGAACCGGCGCTATCAGGAGCACCTCGCCGACCTCGTGCGCCAGCAGGCACGCCGCATCGAAGAGCTGTTTCTCGAGGGCATCCAGTCGATCGTGCATGCGCTCGAGGCGAAGGACCGGTACACGCGCGGACACTCCGTGCGCGTCGCCGCGTTTGCGGAGGCGACGGCGCGGCGCCTGGGGCTGGACGATGACACGGTGCAGATCGTCCGGCTCGGCGCTGAGCTGCACGACGTGGGCAAGATCGGCGTCAGCGAGACGGTGCTGCAGAAACCGGGACCGCTCACGCCGGAGGAGTACCGACACATCATGGAGCACACGGTGATCGGCGCACGGATCATGGCGCCGCTGCTCAAGGGGGCCGAGCCTGCGCTCGAGATCATCCGGTGGCACCACGAGCGGCTCGACGGCCACGGGCTGCCCGACGGGCTGCGCGACGCCGCGATTCCGCTGCACGCCCGCATCGTCACCGTCGCCGACGCGTTCGATGCCATGACCACGGGGAGGCCGTACCGGGCGGGCCTGTCGCCGGCGGCCGCGACGACGGAGCTGCGCGCGTGCGCCGAGACGCAGTTCGACCCGGAGGTGATCGCGGCGTTCGAAGCCGTGTGTCGGGAGACCCCGCCGGCGGTCCCGTCGGCCTCGCGCCTGCGCACGCCGCGCGGGGTGGTCCTCGGGGCCGATCTGCTGGGCGAGGAGGCCGGATGAGCGCGGCGCCGACCGATACGCTGATGGTCTCGGTGTCCGGCGTGCGGGGCATCGTGGGCAAGGACCTCACCCCCGAGCTCGTGGCGCGCTACGCGGCGGCGTTCGGCACGCTGGTCACCAATGGCGAGCGGCCGCCGGCCGTGGTGCTGGCGCGGGACGCCCGGGTCTCGGGGCCGATGTACGCCGCCGCGGCCGCCGCCGGCCTGGTCTCCGTCGGCTGCCAGGTGATCGATGCCGGCCTGATCTCCACGCCCACGGCGCAGCTCGCCGTCGAGCACCACGGCGCCGGGGGCGGCCTCGTGATCACGGCGAGCCACAATCCGATCGAGTGGAACGCGCTCAAGTTCGTCGGCGCGGACGGGTTGTTTCTCGACGAGCCGACGGCCGCGCGGCTGCAGGCGTTGGTGGCCGGGACGCTTGCGCGCGCTAGCTGGGACGGCCTGGGCGACACCACGCGGGACGATGGGGCCGTGCAGCGCCACGTCGATCGCGTGCTCGCCCTCCCCCTGGTGGACCACGCCCGCATCCGCGCGCGGCGCTTCACCGTGGCGCTCGACTGCGTGCGCGGGGCTGGCGGCACCATCATGCCGCAGCTGCTGGAGGCGCTCGGCTGTACCGTCAGCGCGATCCACGCGGAGACCGACGGGCGGTTCCCGCGGGCTCCGGAGCCGATCCCCGAGCACCTGGGCGACCTGGGAGCGCTCGTACGCCGGACCGGCGCCGATCTGGGCATCGCGGTGGATCCCGACGTGGACCGCCTCGCGCTGGTCGACGGCTCGGGGACCCCGATCGGCGAAGACTACACGCTCGCGTTCGCCGTCGAGGCGGTGCTGCGCCGCCGCGCCGGTCCGGTTGTGGTGAACCTGTCCACGTCGCTGGTGGTCGACGACGTCGCCCGAGCGTACGGGGTTACGGTCGCGCGGGCGCCCGTGGGCGAGGCAAACGTGGCTCGGGCCATGCGGCGGGCGGGGGCGGTGGTCGGTGGGGAGGGGAACGGCGGCGTGATGCTGCCGGCACTCCATCTCGGTCGTGATGCCCCCCTCGCGGCCGCGCTGGTGCTCGATCTGCTGGCGGCCACGGGCGATACGGTGGGCGACCGGGTGGCCGCCCGCCCGCGCTACACGATCGTGAAGGCCAAGGCGCCGCGTGGCGCGGACCTGGCGGCGGCCTATGGGGCGCTGACCACCCAATTCCCGGACGCCGCCGCCGATCGCCAGGACGGGCTCCGTCTGGCCTGGGCCGATCGCTGGCTGCACGTGCGCCCGTCGGGGACGGAGCCCATCGTGCGGTTCATCGCCGAGGCGCGCTCCCGCGACGCGGCCGACGCCCTCGTAGCCGCCGCGCGCGAGCTGGTTGCGTAAGGCTCCGGACGAAAGCGAGGCAACGAACGGTATGTGCGGCATCGTGGGATACGTCGGACTGCGGGACGGCGCGACACTCGTACTCGAAGCGCTCAAGCGTCTCGAGTACCGCGGCTACGACTCCGCGGGACTGGCAACGGTGGACGAGGCGGTGCTGGCCGTCGAGAAAGCGCCGGGACGGATTGCCGTGCTGGAGCAGCACCTGAACGGCCAGGTGCCGTCGGGGCGCACGGCCATCGCGCACACCCGCTGGGCGACCCACGGCGCGCCCACCGCAGAAAACGCCCACCCGCACACCGACTGCGGCGGGACGATCGCGCTGGCGCACAACGGCATTATCGAGAACGCCGCGGCCCTGCGCAGTGCGCTGGAGCGCCGGGGGCATCGGTTCCGCTCCGAGACCGACACGGAGGTCGCGGCGCATCTGATCGAGGAGCTGTACGACGGCTCCCTCGTGGCAGCCGTCATCGCGGCCCTCCGGTCCATCGAAGGCACGTACGGGCTGGCCGTGGTGTCCACCCGGGAGCCGGGCACGCTCGTCGCGGCCCGCATGGGGTCCCCCATCCTGCTGGGCGTTGGCGACGGCGAGTACTTCGTGGCGTCGGACGCCGCCGCCGTGCTCGAGCACACGCGATCGGTCGTCTATCTGGACGACGGCGAGGTGGCGGCGCTCACCGCCGATGGGTACACGATCTTCGATCAGGATACGGCGCCGATCGAGAAGACCGTCCGAACGATCGACTGGGACATCGGCGCGGTGGAGCGCGGCGGCCACTCGCACTTCATGCTGAAGGAGATCATGGAGCAGCCGGAGAGCATCCGGAACACGTTGCGCGGCCGGTTGCTCGAAGACGAGGGGACATCCCGCCATGGCGGCATCAACCTCACGCCGGGCGAGCTGTTGGAGATCGACCGGATCGTGCTGACGGCCTGCGGGACCTCCTGGCACGCCGCGCTGATCGGCGAGTACATGCTCGAGGAACTGGCCCGGATCCCCACGGAGGTGGAGTACGCGTCCGAGTTCCGGTACCGCAATCCGATTCTCGACGAGGATACGCTGGTCATCGGCATTTCCCAGAGCGGCGAAACGGCCGACACGCTCGCGGCGATGCGCGAAGCCCGGCAGCGGGGCGCCCACACCCTCGGGATCGTGAACGTGGTCGGCTCGTCCATCGCGCGGGAGGTCGAGGGCGGCATCTACCTGCACGCCGGGCCCGAGATCGGCGTCGCGAGCACCAAGGCATTCACGTCGCAGGTGGCGGCCCTCGCGCTGCTCACGCTCCACATCGCGCGGCTCCGCTCCATGTCGGTCCTGCAGGGCCGCGCGCTCATCCAGGCGCTGCAGCGGCTGCCCGACCAGGTGCAGCAGGTACTGGAACGGGCGTCGCAGGTCGAGGAGATCGCGCAGCGGTACGTGCGCGCGCCCAACGCCCTGTACCTGGGACGGGGGTACAATTTCCCCGTGGCGCTCGAAGGGGCGCTCAAGCTCAAGGAGATCTCCTACGTGCACGCGGAAGGCTACCCCGCCGCCGAGATGAAGCACGGACCGATCGCCTTGATCGACGAGATGATGCCGGTCGTCGTCGTCGCCCCGCGCGACGGCACCTACCAGAAGATCGTGTCGAACGTGCAGGAGGTGAAGGCGCGGGGCGGGCGCGTGATCGCGGTCGTCACCGAGGGTGACGAAGAGATCACGCGTCTGGCGGACCACGTCATCCCGATCCCCCCCACCGTGGATTGCCTGACGCCGATCCTGAGTGTGCTCCCGCTCCAGTTGCTCGCGTACCATATCGCCGTACGGCGCGGCTGCGACGTCGACAAGCCGCGGAACTTGGCCAAGTCCGTCACGGTCGAGTGACGGCCGCGGAAGCGTGGGAGGCGACGGCATGAGAGTCGTGCTCCAGCGCGTGGCGCGGGCGGCGGTGGCCGTGGACGGCCGTCCCGTGGCGACGATCGGGCGGGGCCTCGTGGCGCTGGTCGGGTTCACGCACTCGGACGACGCCAGCGCCCCCGACTGGATGGCCGAGAAGATCGCGGGACTCCGGATCTTCGCGGACGCCGACGGGAAGATGAACCGCTCGGTGACCGATGTGGGGGGCGCGGTGCTCGTCGTCTCGCAGTTCACGCTGTACGGGGACGCCCGCAAGGGGCGCCGCCCGTCGTTCGTCGACGCCGCGCCGCCGGACGCGGCCGTCCCGCTTTACGAGCGCTTCGTCGCCGCCCTCCAGGCGCAGGGAGTCGCCGTCGCGACCGGCGTCTTCGGCGCCCTGATGGCGGTCGAGCTCGTCAACGACGGTCCGGTGACCCTGGTGCTGGAGCGATGATCGTTCTCGCGTCGGCGTCGCCGCGCCGCACGCAGTTGCTCGCCCTGCTCGGCATCCCCCACGAGGTGGATCCCGCGCACGTGGACGAGACCCCGCGGCCGGGCGAAGCGCCCCTGGCCACCGCGGTCCGGCTGGCGGAGGACAAGGCGGCCAGCGTGGCGCGGCGCCGCCCCGGCTGCGACGTGCTGGCCGCCGACACGGTCGTCGTGCTCGACGGCGAACCGCTGGGTAAGCCGGCGGATGCGGCGGACGCCGAGGCCATGCTCGCGCGGCTGGCGGGCCGGGACCATCGGGTCATCACGGCCGTGGCGCTGGCGCGGGACGACCGCCGGTGGGAACGGCACGACGAGACGCGCGTGTGGTTCCGTCCCCTCGATCGCGCCCTGATTCGGGCGTACGTGGCCACGGGGGAGCCGCTCGACAAGGCGGGCGCCTACGGACTGCAGGGGCTGGGCGCCGTGCTGGTGGAGCGGATCGAGGGCGACTGCTTTGGGGTGATCGGCCTGCCGCTGCGGCTGGTGGTGGACCTGCTGGCGGAGGCGGGGCGGCCCTACCGTTTCACCCGGTAGACCTGGACCGCCTTCGCCTTGCCGCGCAGCTCGATCGTTTCCAGCGGCTCGAGCGGGGGTGGCTCGTCGAGCGCCTGCCGAAACGAGTCCGACACGAGGATGTCGCCCGGCCCGGCCTTGGAGCACAGGCGGAAGGCGATATTGACGGCGTCGCCGATCACGGTGTACTCCAGCCGCTGCTCACTGCCGATGTTGCCCGCGAACACCTCGCCGAAGTTGATCCCGATCCCGATCTCGATCCGCTGGCGGCCCGCGGCCTCCCACTTGTCGTTCAGCATCTGCAGGAGGGCCTGCATCTCGATGGCGGCGTCCATCGCCCGGCCGGCGTCGTTCTCGTGGGCGATGGGCGCGCCCCAGAGGGCCATGATCGCGTCCCCCATGAACTTGTCCAGCGTGCCGCCGTGCTTGAACACGATCTCCACCATTTCGGTGAAGTACTCGGTCAGCACGTGCGCGATCTCATCCGGCGACATCCGCTCGGACATGGACGTGAAGCCGCGGATGTCGCTGAAGAAGATCACCACCGGCCGCTTGGTCCCGCCCAGCTGAATCGCCCCCTCCTGACTGACGATCTGTTGCGCAAGGTTCGGCGCGAAGTAGCGCTGGAAGTTGGACAGCACGACCGCCTCGCGTCGCACGCGCTCGCTCAGCTCGCCGTTTTCGATGGCCACCGCCGCGATGCCCGAGAAGGCGATGAGGAAGTCGAGGTCCTCGTCCCCGAACGAGTTCGTGGCCGTGAGGTTGTCCACGTAGATGAGCCCGAGCACCCGGCCGTCGCGCCCCATCAACGGGGCACACATGGCGCTGCGCACGCTCTGCATCATGATGGACTTGCCCTTGAACCGCTCGTCGGTGGCCGCGTTGTCGGTCAGGATCGCCAGCCGCTCGTCGACGGCGCGCTGCGCGATCGACCGCGGGACGTGCCGGCTGCCGCCGGCCTGATCCGCCAGCCGGTTGTGCGAGACCCGGGGGATCAACTCGCCCGACACCGGCTCGACCATGAGAATGGATACGCGATCGACGTTCATCACCTGAAAGGTGATGTCCACCACCTTCTGCAGCAGCTTGTCGACGTCCTGATGGCGCGACAGTTCCTTCGAGATGTCGAGCAGCACCGCGAGCCCGCGCGCCCGCCGAATTTCGAGCGAGTCCCCTTCGACCTTGAGCTGCGTAGCCGCGCTCGGCCGCGCCACCGCGGCCGCCTTGAGCGCCTCGTCGGCCACGGGGACGGGCCGCACGATCGTGGCGCTCGGCGGCGGCACGGCGAACCCGGGGTCCACCGCCGGCCGCGCGACCGCCGGCGTCACCTCGCGTACGTGGAACGCCACTTTGCCGAATGTGACGACATCGCCGTCCACGGCCGTCGTCTCGGACACGCGCTCGCCGTTCAGGAACGTGCCATTGCTCGATCCGAGGTCGTGGATCTGGACGCCGTTCGACGCCCGCGACAGCTCGGCATGACGACGTGAGATGGTAGGGTCGTAGATCGGCACGTCGCTCGTCGCCGCGCGGCCCACGAGCACGGTGCCGGAGGGCGGCAGCTCGATCGTCTGCCCCCCTGCCGTGGCGAAGAGTTTGAATGCCCTCACGTGGCGATTCCTCGGGGCGGGAATATATCCCCCGACGGCAGCGGGTGCGACCGCGCGAGCGCGAGCGCGGCGAGCACCGCGTGCGCCTTGCTCTGCGTCTCCGCGAGCTCTCGGGCCGGATCGCTGTCGGCCACGATCCCCGCACCGGCCTGGACGTGGGCGCGGCCACCCGCCAGCAGCGCCGTGCGAATCGTGATGGCCGTATCGAGAGTCGTGGCCCCCCATCCCAGATAGCCGACCGCCCCCCCATACGGGCCGCGCCGCGTCGGCTCCAGCGTGTCGAGGATCTCCATCGCCCGGACCTTGGGGGCCCCGCTCACCGTTCCCGCCGGAAAGCAGGCGCGCAGCGCGTGCTCGGCGTCGCAGCCGGCACGGAGCGTGCCACGGATCTCGCTCACCAGGTGCTGCACGTGGGAGTAGCGTTCGAGGACGCGGTCGGCCGTCACGCGCACGGAGCCGAACCGGGCCACCCGCCCGACGTCGTTCCGCCCGAGGTCCACCAGCATCGCGTGCTCGGCCAGCTCCTTGGGGTCCCGCCGCAGATGCTCGCCCAGCCGCGCGTCGTCCCCGGGCGTGGTCCCCCGCGGGCGCGTCCCGGCAATGGGCCGGACCGTGACCGCCCCGTCCTCCACGCGGACGAGCACCTCCGGCGAACTGCCCACGATGGTCAGGTCGTCCAGCATGAGGTGGTAGAGATACGGCGCCGGATTCAGCGTGCGCAGCGCGCGGTACACCTGGAGGGGTTCCGGCGCGTCGGCGACGTCGAGGCGCTGTGACAACACCGCCTGAAACACGTCGCCCGCCCGGATGTGCTCCTGAATTACAGCCACGTCGTGCACGAACCGCTCATCCGGGTACGGCGCGGACACGGTGATGTCGGGCGCGGGCCCGAGCGCGAACGGCGGGAGGACCGGCGGGTGAGTGAGCCGGTCGAGGAGGCGCGCGATGCCGGCCAAAGCGGTGTCGTACGCGCGGCGGAGGGCGCGGTCGTCGGCCGCGGCGCCGGGGTGCGTGGTCGCCACCACGATCGCCCTGCCGAACGCGTTGTCGAAGATCAGCACGGTATCGGCGATCACGAACAGCGCGTCGGGCAACCCGAGATCGTCGGGCGGCGCGTGCGGGAGCCGTTCGAGGCGCCGGGCGACGTCGTAGCCCAGATACCCGACCGCCCCGCCCGTGAACCGCGGCAACTCGGGCACCGCCACGGAGGGCCGGGCGCGGAGCCACGCCGCGATGTGGGCGATGGGATCGGCGGCCTCGCCGGCCGGCTGCCACCCGGTCTCGGGTCCCCATTGGTCCACCCGCGTCCCGCGGTAGCGGAACGCCGTGGACGGCTCCGTCCCGAGAAACGTGTAGCGCGCCCAGCGCTCGCCGCCCACCAGCGATTCGAGCAGGAAGCCGAACGGCGGGCGCGCCAGCGCCGCAAACGCGGTCACGGGGGTCAGCGTGTCGGCGGCGAACTCCCGGACGACCGGCGTACGGGAGCCGCTCCGGGCGGCGGCACGGAACGTCGCGAAGCTGGTGTCGCGGATCACCGGCGCGCCGCGACGAGGAACGCGCCGGGCGCGTCCACCGCGGCGCCCAGTTCATCGACCCCCGTCGCGGACGAGCCGCGCGCCACCCGCCAACGATCCACCGTGGCTTCCTCCCAGACCTCCAGCGCGGCGAGGTAACTCGCGCGGTCGGGGAACGTCGGGACGCCGTCGGCCACGCTGGGATCGGCGTACCGTCCGTAGGACACGGTGACGCTGGGCGTGCTCGCTAGCGTGAACACCAGCCCGCTCGGTGACAGGGTGAACCCGTACCCGCCTGCCCGGGGCGCGACCGTCACCAGCACGGAATCGTCCACCGTGAGCGGCTGCCCGTTCAGGCTCGACAGGCAGCCCGCGGGAAACCGCAGCTCGAGATAGAGCGTGTTGAATGCGTCCGCGTGCCGCAGCGCCCGCACCACCGGCGTCCGATTCGACACCCAGAACGTCGCGGCGGACGGCGCGGGCGCCCCGCTGGCGAGAGGCAGGACCACGAGATCCGCCGTCGGCACGGTCGCGCCGCCGATCGGGCCCAGGTCTTCGCACGCCGCCACGCCGATCGCGAGCAGCGTGCTTGCCGCTGCGAGCGTCCGCCGAGATATTGCGCGGCAATGCTGCGTCCGCTGCTGTTCGCCGCTGGCCTCGCCGCCGCCGCCGCGCCGCTCGCCGCCCAGGGCTGGAACGACAGTGCGGCGACCACGCTGGTCGCCCGCGGCGTCTTGCGGCGGGTGGACGACCCGGCGCGGGGGTTGCGCGATTTCCGGGCCCGGGCGCACGGGTTCGTGTTCTTCCTGGCGCAGTTGGGTCATGAGGGTCTGAGCGAACCGCCGCGGTTGGTGAAATCCGACCAGCTGGAGCTGGAAGTCTACTGGCAGACGCCGGGCCGCAGCAAGCAGCGCATCATCGGGTGGCGGGACCGCGCCGACCTCCCCACCGAGATCCAGTACCACCGCGATCATCTGGGCATCGTGCAGAACGGGTTCGCCGATCGGATCCGCCTGGGTGAGGGCGACGAGGTGCGGGACGTGCCGCACCCGCTGGCCCCCGACGGGCCGGCGCTGTACGACTACGCGCTGACGGATTCCCTGCTGATCCAGCTGCCCGGCCGCACCGTGCGGGTGCACGCGCTCGGGTTCCGGCCCCGGACGTTTGCGGCACCCCGCATCGTGGGAACGATGTACCTCGACGCGGATGGCGGCGAGTTGGTGCGCCTGGAATTCAGCTTCACCCGGGCCGCCTACCTCGACGCGAGCCTCGAAGACATCGCGGTCGTGCTGGAGAACGGGCTCTGGGACGGGCGGTACTGGCTCCCGCGCCGCCAGGAGATCGAAATCCGGCGCCGCACCACGTGGCTGGACGTGCCGGCGCGCGGCATCATCCGCGCCCGCTGGGAGATCGACGGCTACGCCTTCGATGTGGGGCTGCCGGACGGCACGTTCTTGGGACCGGAGATCGTGGCCACCCCCTTCGCGCGTGATTCGTTCCCGTGGCCCGATCGGCTCGAGGCCGCCGTGGCCACCGTGCTCGGCCCGCGCCCGATCCTGCGCATGGAAGAGGTCCGCGCCCAGGTGCAGGCGCTCGCGGGGTCGCGGTCGCTGTCGGGACTCCGCACCGGTGGTCTGTCCATCGAGTCGCTGTCGGAGCTGTTGCACGTGAACCGGGTCGAAGGGCTCACGCCGGGGCTCGGCGTGCTGCTCCGACCCGGCGCCGGCCCGTTCGCCGCCAGAGCCTGGGCGAGTGTCGGGTTCTCGGACGAGCGGCCGAAGGGGGGTCTCGAGCTGCGCTACGAGTTGGCACGCGGCCGACTCGCCGTGCGGGCAGCCCGCACGGTCGCGGACGTGGCGGACGAGCCGGTGATCTCGGGGGTGCTGAATTCCGTCCTCGCCCAGGAGCTGGGCGACGACTTCGGCGACTACGTGCAGCTCGACGTGGCCGAGCTTCGCGGTGCGTATCGGGGCGTGCGGGTCCGGGCGGGGGTGCAGCGTACCGCGTCGCTCCCGGTGACGGCTGGCCCGGCGACGGGCGGGTATCGCCCCAACCCGCCGCTCGGGTCGGGCACCTGGGGGGTGGCGGCCATCGGGCTGGAGGCCGGCAGCCGCGGCGTGGTCGGCCGATCGGTCCGGGGGCGCGCGGACGTCGAGGGCGGGCTGCAGGCCGGCGCCTCGTACGCCCGCCTGCGCGGCGGTGGGGAAGCCGTGGTCCCTGCCGGGCCCGGCCGGCTCACCGCGGGCGCGTGGGCCGGGTGGGGCTCGGCCGACCTTCCGCCGCACCGGCTGTTCGTGCTCGGGGGACGGGGCACGCTCGTGGGCGAGCCGTTCCGCGCGTTCGGGGGCCGCGCCGCCGCCCTCGCCCGGATCGGCTGGCAGGTCGACGTCCCGTTCCCCGCCATCCCGCTCGGGGCGTTCGCGTCCACGGGCCGTCAGCTCATGCTCGAGCCGTACCTGGCCGTCGGGTGGGTAGGCGAACCGGTGGTCGGCCTGCCATGGGGCCCGAGCGGCGGGGCCCGCCCGGTGGTGGGCGTGGCCGTCGAGGTCTTCCACAACCTTCTCCGCGTCGACGCCGGGTGGGCCCCCCGGGCACGGGCGGTGCGAGTGACGGTGGACGTGCGCCGGGCGCTGTGGCCGCTGTTGTGATCGGGGTCGTTTGGCCGGCTTCTGCGGGGCCGTTATCTTGTCGGCGATGGCTGCGCATGACGAGAAGGGCGCCGGCGCCGTGAAGGTGTTCCGGGACGAGTGGGTGGGACCGACGCTCGCCGAGCTGCTTGGCGACGAGCAGGTTGCGGCACTACGTGCGGACCCGAAGGCGACCGACTCCCTCTGGGAGACGGCCGTCCTGCAGAAGGTGGCGACGGACGAAGCCATTCTCGGGGCGCTGTCCACGCGTCTCCGGTTGAAGCTCGCGGATCTGTCGCAGAGCGACCGGGTCGCCCGCGAGCTGGTGCCGGAGCCGGTCGCCCGGCGCTACGCGGTGCTTCCCATTCTCGTCACCGACTCTTACCTCGAGCTCGCCACCGCCAACCCGTTCGACCTCGATTGCGAGAAGACGATCGCGTTCGCCACCGGACGGGAGGTGCGGATGCTGATTGCCAGCCCCGCGGCCATCCGCAGCAAGATCGACGAGCTGTACCGTCCGGAAAACGTGATCGACAAGCTGCTCGAGGGCATGGAGGGGGCCGACGTCCAGCAGCTCGATGACGAGCGGCTCGCCGAAGAGCTGACGATCTCGGCCGAGCAGGCGTCGCAGCGCCCGGTGGTGCGGCTGGTCGATCTGATCCTCTCGGAGGGCATTCTCTCACGGGCGAGCGACATCCACATCGAGCCGGAGGAAGGCGGCGTGGCGGTCCGCTACCGGATCGACGGGGTGCTGCGGCAGGTGATGAAGGTGCCCCGCGCCGCGGGCCTGCCGCTCATCTCCCGCCTCAAGATTATCTCGCAACTCGACATCGCCGACCGGCTCCGGCCGCAGGATGGCCGTGCGCGCGTCGCCGTAAACGGGACACCGGTCGACCTGCGCGTGTCGACGCTGCCCGCATCGCTCGGCGAGAAGGTCGTGATCCGGATCCTCGACTCCCGCCGCACCGTCCTGTCACTCGATTCGCTGGGGCTGCTGGAGCAGGAAGCGACCGCCATCCGCGGCCTGCTGGAAAACCGGGACGGGATCATTCTCGTGACCGGGCCGACCGGCTCCGGCAAGACCACCACGCTGTACTCCGCGCTGCGTCACATCCAGAGCGAGGGCGTGAACATCGTCACGGTCGAGGATCCGGTGGAGTATCGCCTCGCCGGGATCGTGCAGGTGCAGGTCCATGAAAAGGCGGGGCTCACGTTCGCCTCGGCGCTGCGGTCGATTCTGCGGCAGGATCCCGACGTCGTGCTGGTGGGCGAGATCCGCGACCGGGAAACGGCGCAGATCGCCGTCCAGGCCTCGCTCACCGGGCACCTCGTGCTGTCCACCCTGCACACCAACGACGCGCCGAACGCCGTGACCCGGCTCGTGGACATCGGCGTCGAGTCGTTCAAGATCGCCACGGCGGTGCGGGGTGTGATCGCGCAGCGGCTGATGCGGCGACTGTGCCCGTCGTGCAAGGAGGTGTGGGTCGAGTCGATCCCGCCCAAGATGCATCGCTGGATTACCCCTGATACGCCGCTCTACCGCGCCGTGGGGTGTCAGGAATGCGCGTTGACGGGTTACCGCGGCCGGTTCTCGATCCTGGAGGTGCTGCGCGTGACGCCCGAGGTGGAGCGCCGCATCGGCCAGAACGCGACCGCCGACAAGATCGCCGAAGCGGCCCGCGCCGACGGCATGCAGGGGCTCTGGGAGAGCGGGCTTGAGCACGTCGTCCGGGGGGAGTCCACGGTCGATGAACTGCTGCGGGTCGTGGACATGCCGCAGGACGACGAGCCGCTGGAGCGCCGCCGCTCGGGGCCGCGCACGCGCCCGGAGGCTGCGGCGAGCCCGGCTCCGGAGCCGCCCGCGGCGCGCGCTACCCCCCCGGGGCGGAAGGCGGAGCGCGAACCCGGCGACCGCGTCGGGACGAGCCTCGAGGGCGCGTTCGAGCTGCTGGAGGAGGCGGATCCGGGGCCCCCCACCGCCCGCGGTGACGACAGCCTGGCCGGCGCTACGGTGCTGCTGGTGGACGACGAGGACCAGCTGCGCCGGGTCATGCGCGACCTGCTGGAGCGGGACGGCTACGCGGTCATCGAGGCGGGCGACGGCGTGGAGGCGCTGGACCAGGTCGACCGTCACGCTCCCGACATCATTGTGCTGGATCTCAACCTGCCCGGGCTGGACGGGTATGGCGTCCTGTCACACCTGCGCTCGCGCCGGGCGACCGAGCACATCCCCGTCGTGGTGCTCACGGCCCGCGGCGACGAAGAAAACGAAGTGCGTGTCTTCGAGTTCGGCGCGGACGACTTCCTGAGCAAACCGTTCCGGGCCCGGGCCCTCTCCGCGCGGCTCGACGCCGTGCTCCGCCGGGTCCGCCGCCCTCACTGAGCGGCGAGCCGCTGCGCGCGCAGGATCCGCGCCGTTTCCGCTTTCAATTCCCCAATCCGGAAGGGCTTCAGGAAGTAGGGACAGCCGAGTTCCTGCAGCCAGGCGTCGGTCTCGGGCCGCACGTCGGCAGTGAGGAAGATCGTGCGGGCCCGGAGATCGGGCCAGCGCCGCAGCAGCGTATCCCCGAGGCGCTCGCCGGCCGACACGGGCACCCGCGCGTCGGCAATGACGAGATCGAAGGACTGCGCGTCGAGCAACTCCAGCGCCTGGCCCGCCTCCGCGGCCGTCTCCACCACCTGCGACGGACCCGACAGCAGTACCCCGATCATGCGCCGGATGGCGGGATCCTCGTCCACCAGCAGGATGGCGCGCCTGGGGGCGCTGGGCACGTCGAGCTCCTCCGGCCCGGCCACCGCCGACCCGAGGGGTGCCGCCGGGAGCGGGACCGGTGAGCGCACCGGGAGCTGCATCACGAAGACGGCGCCGCCGTCGACCGCCCGCTGCACGCGCAGCGTGCCGCCGTGGCCCTCGATGATCCGATAGGAGATCGACAACCCGAGCCCCGTCCCGTGGCCGGGCGCTTTGGTCGTGAAGAACGGCGTGAAGATCTGCGGGACCAGGTCCTCCGGGATGCCGGGGCCCGAGTCGCGCACGCGGAGCCGGATCTGCGGACCGTCGAGCTCCGAGACGATGCCGATCCGGCGCGGACGGTCCGGCGGGTTGTCCTGCACGGCCTGGATCGCGTTGGTGACGAGATTCAGCACGACCTGCTGGATCTGGTAGCGGTCTCCGTTGAGCATGGGCAGCCCGGGATCCAAGGCCAACTCGAGGTGCACCTCGCGCAGCCGGATCTCGTAGCCTACGAGGGATACCGTGCGCTGGACGATGTCGTTGAGATCCACCTCGCCCACGTCCGCCGGGCCTTTTCGGGCAAACGTCAGCAGGTTGCGCACGATGCGGCCGGCCCGGTCGGCCTGTTCGCGGATGACCCGCAGGTGGTCGCGGTCGCGGTCGGTCGGGGCGGGCTGCTCGAGCAGGAATTCCGTCAGCCCGGCGATGGAGGTGAGCGGGTTGTTGAGCTCGTGGGCGACGCCCGACACCAGCTGCCCGACGGCCGCCATCTTCTCGCTCTGCACCAGCTGCGATTCCAGCCGCTGCTGCTCCGTCACGTCCTCGATCAACACGACGGCCCACGCGGTGTCGTCCTCGCCGCGCATGGGCGCGGCGCTGACGCGGAACACGCGCCCCAGTCGCGGGAGCTGGACCGTGCGCGCCGGCGCTCCCTCGCGCCGCCGGGCGGCATCCAGCAGCTCCACCAGTTCGTGGGAGCCGCCCAGCGCCGCCTCCGAGAGCGACATGCCGACGAGCGACGGCACGGAATGGCCGACCAGCCCGGCGAGGGCGCGGTTGGCCCGTCGAATCCGGCCGGCGTCGTCCACGACGGCGAGCCCTTCGGACAGGGCGTTGAACGTGGTCTCCCACTGGTCGCGCCCCGCGCGGACGAGATCGAAGAAACGGGCATTCGAGAGCACGATGGCCGCGTGGGTGGCGACGGTGGACAGCAGGCGGAGATCTTCGGGGTCGAACCGGGTCCGCCCCGGGTCCGTGACGGCCAGCACTCCGACGGTTACCCCGTGCGCCCGGAGCGGGAACACGGCGGCCCGGGCCGCCGTGACCCCCGTGGCGAGCACGGGTCGGGTGGGGCCCTTCCCGTCCGCGAGGACGTACTGATCCCGGCCCAAGGCGTCGGCCACGAGCCCCTCGTCGTCTTCCGCGATCTCACGACTGCGCAGGGCGCTCAGCGTGCCCGTGGCCGCCGCCACGCGCAGCGTGCGGCCGCCGTCCGCCGCCAGGGCCACGAGCGAGCCCTGCACGTCGGTGAACCGTGCCAGATAGCTGGTCACCTGCTCGGCGATGCGGGCGGGCTGCAGGGACTCCGACAGCATGAATGACAGCTCCTGCAGGGCGAACACGTCATTCAGTCGGCGGGACAACTCACTCCGGGTCTCGCGCAGGGCGGTGTCGGACGCGCCCCGGACCCGCGCGGCGCCGATCCACCAGCCGAGCAGCAGGGCCGCCACGGCGGCCGCTACGGCCACGAACTCCGGGGTGCTCATGCCGGGGCTTTCCCCCAAGGCGGCGGTGCGTTCGGCTTCACGAGCTTGGGGACGGCGGGGATGCCGAGATGCACGTGGTACGGCTTCACCGATTTGGTCGCCACGGCGAGCGCGCCGACCATGCCCTGCTCGCCCACCTCGACGCCTTCGAGCAGGGTGGCGTGGTACGTCACGCGCACGCCGCGGGCGAGCCGGATGGGGGTGGCGCTCACGTTCTCCTGATCCACGAGGTCATGCGAGTGGGTGTACACGTTCGCATAGTCGGCGAGCGAGACGCGGTCGCCGAGCGCAATCGTCTCGCGATCGTCGAGCAGCACGTGGCGGTGAACCACCACGTCGTCGCCCACCTCCATGTTGTAACCGAAGGAGAACTCGACAAACTGGAAGCACTTGAAGTTGCGGCCGCACCGCCGAAACACGTGCGGCGCGAGGATCCGCCGGAACCGCACGCCCACCGTGACGTTGCCGCCGCCGAGTGGCGACCGGTCGAACCCCTGCCATAGCCACAGGAGGGGCTTCACGCGCGCGTACCGCTCGGGATCGATCTCGTGGTAGTGCTCCGGCTCGAGGGTGATGTTGCGCGGGTCCAGGGCCAGGAGCGCGGCGCGCGTCCCCAGGGGGGTGCGCGGGTCCTGCAGCAGCGTCTCCCAGTCCCCGTGCCCGGGATAGTGGAGTTCGAACAGCAGGTCCCGGCACAGCCGATTGCGGTCGCACGCCGGATCGGCGAGCCGGTCCTCGAGCTCGCCCAGCCAGCGATCGTAGACCCGCTCGGCGTCGGGCGGCAGGGTCAAGTGGCGCAGTGGGCGGTGCGGCATCTGCAGGCTCCCCGGATGGAGGGCGCGGCGGGCGGGGTGGTCAGGGTCCCGCACCAACGCGACGACGCGATTCCAGTTTCGGCTTCCCAGGCACGAATCTCACGGCGTCGCGCCCCGACCGTCCAGCCCCGGCCCCGCGCGAGGCCCGGGCCCGCGGTATCCACCCGCCTAGAGTGCGGGCTCCGCCCAATCCCCGCCGGGGCCCCGGTCACATTCGGCAGACCGGGTGTGGATGGGGCTCAGCGCTTCCCGTCCGCCGCCGCCCGCGACAGGACCGCGGCGCGCTCGGCAGTGAGGACGCGGGCGATCTGCCCCCACGCCCGCGTCGTGACCCCCTGATAGGAGACGAGCAGTTCGTCTTCGAACAGGGCCATGCCCGACTCGTACAGCGCGACGGCGACCGCCGATTCTCGCAGGGCCGTCTGACGCTCGCCCCAGCGCGGGCTGAGCGGGACGTAGGCAAACGGCCGGAAGAACCGGCCGCGGCTTTGCACCGTCAGCTCCTCGGGGGTGAAGTTGGCCCGCTCCCGAAGCCCGTAGAACGACACCGAGAAGAGCGACGGATTCGCGACGCCATAGCTCCGCGCCGCCGAGTCGATCTCCGCGGCGCGGAGACGCTTGAGCCCGTGCAGGGACTCGTACGAGTCGGGCGCGAGCAGGCGGATCACGCGCTCGTCGAGCGGCAGGACCCGGATCCGCAGGTCCCCCGTCTCGAACAGCAGCGCGATGTCGTCGAGCTTGAGGGTGCCGTACCCCACCGGCGGCAGGTCCTCCGCGGTCGCCCGGCCCGCGTCCGGCGGCAGCGTACCCGGGACCGCGCCGCCGCCGCCGCACGCCACCGCGACCAGGAGACCGAGAATGGCGTGTCGAGCGTCGCTCACCGTCGGCGGCCGGCGGGCGGGGCGGTGAGCGCGGCGACGGCGTCCCGCAACTCGGGGACGCCCTCTTTGCTCTGGGCGCTCGTGATGACGCATTGGTCCTCCTCGAACTCCAGCGCGTCGAGAATCGTGCGCACGTGCGTGGCGCGTTTCCCCCGGGGGATCTTGTCGGCCTTGGTGATCGCGAGCAAGACCGGCAGGCCACACGCGGTCAGCAGCACGTGCATCGCGTGGTCGTCGGCCGAGGGCGGATGCCGAATGTCCAGCAGCCACAGCACCCCCACCACCTGCGGACGCGTGGCGAGCACGTCCCGCATGAGGCGGCGAAACCCGGCCCGCTCCTGCTGGGAGACGCGCGCGTAGCCATACCCGGGCAAGTCCACGAGGTAGTAGCGCTCGCCCACCGCAAACACGTTGCAGAGCCGGGTCTTGCCCGGCGTCCGGCTCGTGCGCGCGAGGGCCCGGCGCCCGAGGAACGCGTTGATGAGCGACGACTTGCCGACGTTGGAGCGCCCGACGACGGTGAGCTCTGGCAGGACTGGAACGAGACGGAAGTCGGCGGTCGGGTAACTGCCGACGAAGCGGGCGTCCGTCAGGCTTCCTTCTTGGCCCGGGCACGCTCCGTGACGAGGAGCGGCGGGCGACCCTCCGTCACGCACTCCTTGGTGATCACCACTTCGTGGATGTCGCTGCGGTCGGGCAGGTCGAACATGAGATCGGTCATCAGGTCCTCGAGGATCGATCGCAGGCCGCGGGCACCCGTGCCGCGCTTGATCGCGCGGACCGCGATGGCGCGCAGGCCCTCCGGCTCGAAGGTCAGCCCCACGTTCTCCAGCTCGAACAGCTTCTTGTACTGCTTGCTCAACGCGTTCTTGGGCTCGACCAGGATGCGGACGAGCGAATCCTCGTCGAGCTGGTCGAGCGCCACCACCACCGGGAGGCGTCCCACGAGCTCGGGAATGAGCCCGAACCGCAGCAGGTCATCGGGCTCGGTGTCGTGATAGGGGTTCTTCACGAGGTCGATGGCTTTCCCGGTCTCGAGTTCCTCCTTGGAGAACCCGATCTGCCGGCGCCCGGTGCGGGCCTCGATGATCTTCTCGAGCCCGTCGAACGCCCCGCCGCAGATGAACAGGATGTCCTTCGTGTTGATCTGGATGTACTCCTGCTGCGGGTGCTTCCTCCCGCCCTGCGGCGGGACGGACGCCACGGTGCCCTCGAGGATCTTGAGCAGCGCCTGCTGCACGCCCTCGCCCGACACGTCGCGGGTGATGCTCGGGTTCTCGCTCTTGCGCGCGACCTTGTCGATCTCGTCGATGTAGACGATGCCTTTTTCGCACTCCGTGACGTTGAAATCGGCGGCCTGCAGCAAGCGGACGAGGATGTTCTCGACGTCCTCCCCCACGTACCCGGCTTCGGTGAGCGTGGTGGCATCGGCAATCGTGAAGGGCACGTCGAGGATGCGGGCCAGCGTCTGGGCGAGCAGGGTCTTCCCCACGCCCGTGGGCCCGAGCAGCATGATGTTGGACTTCTCGAGCTCGACCTCGTCGTCGCGCAGCGACTTGCTGTTGATGCGTTTGTAATGGCTGTAGACGGCGACCGCGAGGACCCGCTTGGCCCGCTCCTGGCCCACCACGTACTGGTCGAGCACTTCCTTGATCTCGGCCGGCGTGGGGACCTGGGTGATGGCCTCCGCAACCTCGCGCTCCTCGTCCTCCGCCAGAATCTCGTTGCAGAGGGCGATGCACTCGTTGCAGATGTACACGGACGGGCCGGAAATGAACTTCCGGACCGAGTCCTTGGACTTCCCGCAGAACGAGCAGCGTAGGTGCTTGTCGCTGGCCATCTTCGCCTCGGTTCCCCGGACGGGCTCCCTTAAATTGGGTCCCGCCCTGCCGCCCCGTCAAGCGGAGGGCTTTTTGGCCTCCAGGACGGCCCGCTGCTCAATCACGCGATCGACGATCCCGTACCCCACCGCTTCCTCCGCCGACATGTAGCGGTCCCGGTCCGAGTCCAGCTCGATCTTCTCGAGCGGCTGTCCCGAATGCATGGCCAGCAGCTCGTTGAGCTTCTGCCGCAGGTAAAGCACTTCCCGTGCCGCGATCTCGATGTCCGCGGCCGAGCCCTGGGCGCCCCCCGACGGCTGGTGGATCATGATGCGCGCGTGCGGCAGCGCGGCCCGCTTGCCCTTGGTGCCGGCCGCCAGCAGAAATGCGGCCATCGACGCCGCCATCCCCATGCAGATCGTGTTCACGGGGGCGCGCATGAACTGCATGGTGTCGTAGATCGCCATCCCCGCCGACACGATGCCGCCCGGCGAGTTGATGTAGAGGTAGATGTCGCGCTCCGGATTGTCCGCGTCGAGGAACAGCAGCTGGGCGATGATGATGTTCGCGACATCGTCATTGACCGGCGCGCCGAGGAAGATGATGCGGTCCATCAGGAGCCGTGAGAAGATGTCGTAGGTCCGCTCGCCGCGGCTGGAACGCTCGATGATATAGGGCGGATAGATGGTCGGCATGGTCCTCAGCTCTCGGTCACAGTGGACTGGGACAGTAGGAACGCGAACACCCGCTCCTCGGTGATCGTCTGCTCGAGTTCCTTGAGTCGTCCCGCTTTCTGCAGTTCGCCGTACACCTTGCCGGCGTCGACGTTGCGCCGCCGGGCGATCTCCGCAATGCGCTCGTCGAGCTGGGCCTCCGTGGCCCGCAGGTCGTGCAGCCGCGCCACGTGATCGAGCACGAGGTCGCGGCGCACCTGGGCTTCCGCCAGGGTGCGGAATTCGCCGGCGAACTCCTCGAGGCGCTCGTCGGGCACACCGTACGCCTGCGCGTAGGCGCCGATCAACCGGTCGGCCAGTCCGCGCGGGGCCGGGACGTCGTTGGCCTGCACGATCTGCTCCATGAGCTGGCGTCGCACCGCGGCATCGGCTTCGCGTCGCGCCTCTTGTTCTAGGTCGTCGCGCACCGCTTGCCGCAGCGCCGCCAGCGAGTCGAAGTCCCCAACCTCGCGGGCGAACGCGTCGTCGAGGGTTGGCAGGTCGCGGCGCTTCACCTCGTGCACGGTGAGGTGGACCCGCCGCGTCTCGCCGCGTTTCGAGGCGTCCGGAAAATCGTCGGGGAACCGGACGTCGGCTTCGGTGTCCGCGCCCGGGAGGAGCTGCATGATCTGCGCCTCCACGTCGGGAATGGCCTGGCCCTCGCCCAGGACCACGTTGTACTGCTTGCCGTCACCGGGCGCACCGTCGGTGACCGTGGCCAAGGTCAGCGACACGAGGTCTCCAGGCTTGGCGCGCTCGCCTTCCACCGGCACCCAGTTGGCGCGCTGGATTCGCAGGTCCTCCAGCTGCGCGGCCACCATGTCGTCACCGACCGGCGGCACGGACCGGGTGACCGTGAAACCACTCAGCCGCTCGAGCGCGATCTCGGGCTTGAGCTCGACGTGAAGCTCGAAGGTGAGCGGCGCGCCCTCCTGGAACTTGAGATCGTGGACGTGCGGGTCGGCGATGGGCTCGAGCTGTTCCTGTTCGAGCGTCGTCTTCCAGCTCTCGCGCACGACCTCGCGCAGCACCTGCTCGCGGATGGCGTCGTGATAGCGGCGCCGCACGACCGCCAGCGGCGCCTTACCCTGCCGGAAGCCGGGGAGGCGTGCCCGCTTGGCGAGTTCCTTGGCGGCGCGCGTCTCCGCCTGCGCGACGCGGTCGGACGCGACCTCGACGCGAAAGCTCGCTTCGCCCGGGGCTTCCCGGGACTTCGTGACCAGTATGCCGTCTGCCATGTGTCTGTGTGCCCCTCAGGAGGCTAGAAACCTAACCGGCCGGGCCGGTCCATGGCAGGGATCCGGGACTGGATGACCGGATGACGGGACCGCCGCCGTGCCCGCGGTGTCAGAGCGTGATGCCGCCGGCCTTGAGCACGTCGAGGAGGCGCAGCTTGTAGGGTGTGCCGTCGGGAGCGGTCTGGGCCGGCGAGCGCGCGGTCGTGAACGCCTGCTGGAAGAACCCGTCCCAGCGGGCCTGCTTGACGGGATCGAGCCCGCTCCGCGTCTCGGCATCGTATTTCTTGTGAATCAGCGCGCTCTTCCCGCTGTAGCGGGCGTTGACGCCATTCACGGCCGTGGTGAGCTGACCCGGCGAGGCGTAGTCCTGCGCCTTGAGCTGCATTAGGTCGATGAAGAAATCCCGGCCCATGAACGCCGCCACGAGGTAATGCCCCTGCTCGTGCTTGAGCAGGTCGTTCTGGAAGCTGGTGGGTTCCTTGAACACCCAGTCGGCCACCCAGCTCTTGGCCTTCACGAACTCGATCGTCACGGTGACGGCGTCCTTGAGGCGATACCGCGCCGGCTTCGATCCCGGGATCGCTTCCGGTCCGATGCCCGTGGCCGCATACTGCGAGAACGTGAAGGCGGCAGTGGCAGTCCCGCCCGGTTTGGGCGCGGGTTTCTTGGCCGGGGTGCCGAAGTCGCTCCATGTGAGGACGCGCTTGAGGCCGATCAACTGGGAGGGCATGCCGGTTCCTCGGGACGAGGCTGGGGTGCCCCAAGCTGTCGCATGGCGGCCCGGATCGCAACGGGCCGCGTTCACTAGTCGCTGGGAATCGCGTCCTCGTCGAAGAAATCGAGCTTGTGCACCGGCATCACCACGCTCGAGAGCACGTTCAGCAGGTGCCCGCCGAACCGCTTGTAATAGCGTGCGCCGAGGGCGAGAGCCACGGCGGTGCGGGCGTCGTAGGGTGACTGGCCCACCCGCTTCATCAGCTCGTCACAGCGCTTGTTGTACTGCCGGCCCTGCGGAATGAGCTGCAAGGCGCGGTCGCGGTCGCCGTTAGTCACGATGTCGGGAGCCTCCCGGAAGGTCTGCTCGACGAAATCGCGGATGCTGCGCAACTCGGCCACGTTCGCGTCCTCGGGCGGCCGGCCGCCACCGATGTCGATCAGCTCCGAGAGGTTCTTGGCGTAGTCCCCCAGCCGTTCGACGTCCTTGACCAAGCTCAGCAGGTAGAGGCAGTAGGGCACGTCCGCCGGCCGCTTGCGGATCGACAGGTGTGCCACGATCAGCTTGCGGATCTCGCGTTCCAGCTTGTTGACCTGGATGTCCTGCTCGTAGAGGCGTTTGCGTTCCTCGGGCGGCGCCGCGCCCTCGAAGTAGATCCGGCCGGCGGCCAGGGTCATCTCGCCGGTCATCGCGAGCATCCGCGTGAAGCGCTCGCCCATCGCGCCGAGGGGGTCGTCCGACGAGAAGATGCTCATGAAGTCGCGAAACATCGACGCCTCCGAGCTACCGCAACAACCGGTTAATGAGAGCCAGGCTGGCGGGCAGCAGATAGAACAGTCCTAGGACATACACCACGGCCCAGCGGCGGGATCGCGCGGCCACGTTGGCCAGGGCCTGGGCCGCCGCCAGCGGGATCCGCTGCATGAACGGGACCGGCAGGATCAGCAACGCGCCACTGGCGTTGAACAGCAGATGCACCACGGCGATGGTCAGTCCGGCCAACGCGTTGGGGCCGGACGCCGCGAGCGAGGCCAGCAGCGCCGTCACAGTCGTGCCGATGTTGGCCCCCACCGTGATGGGGAACGCCTGGCGCAGTGTGATCAGCCCGGCCCCCGCCAGCGGTACGAGCAGGGCGGTCGTGATCGAGCTCGACTGGACCATGACCGTCGCGATCGCACCAATCAGCATGGACAACAGCACGCTCCGGCCCAGGGCCCGGGTGACGAACGACTCCACCCGCTGCTCCATCGCGGACCGCATCACCCGCACGACGAGGACGAGGGCAAGGTAGATGAGCGCGCCGCTCACGAGGATCAGGACGATCGCCTGTCCACGCCCGGCGAAGAGTGCGGCCCCCGTGGCCTTGATCGGCGCGAACACGGCCGCCAGCGCGTGCTTGAGCGGACTCTCGTACTCGACGCCACTCACATTGCCGATCTGCGCAGCGATGGCCGTGGCGGATCGCCGCAGGTACCCCGTGGCCAGCTCGAGCGGCAGCAGGATCGCCACGGACAGGAAATTGAAGAAGTCGTGGCAGGTGGCGACGGAGAACGCGCGCCGGAACTCCTCGCGCCGTCCCATGTGGGCCAGCGAGACCAGAGTGTTGGTGACGGTCGTGCCGATGTTCGCCCCCATGATCATGGGAACGGCGTTGGCGATGGGCAGGGGGTCTTCGGGGGCCGCGACGAGCCCGACGATCATCGCCGTCGTGACCGACGAGCTCTGCACCAAGGTCGTGGCCAACAGGCCGACCATGAGTCCGATGAAGGGGTTCGACGTCGCGGCGAAGAACGATTCGAGGAAGTCGCGGCCCAGCAGCTTGAACCCGTCGCCCAGGCCGTGAACGCCCACCAGGAAGACGAACAGCAGCGTCAGGACGGCGCCCACGCGGAACGGCACCGTTTGCGTGAACGGGCGGCCGGGCTTCGCGGGCTTCGCTGTGGGCTCGGGCATCCGGTTGCGGTCGGGTGAGGGGCGCAAGATACTCCGGCGGCCCCGGCGCCGCGAGCCGGCGGCCGGAAGCCGGTGGCGCGGGGCGCACCGGGGCGTAGGTTGTCAGGCCATGAGCGCGCGGCGGACGGGTCCGCCCGCGCCGGGGGTACGATGCAGCGAGTCCTTGTCGCGTCACTCGTGGTCGGCCTGGCGACAGGCGCCTGCGACCCGTCGACGGGTCCCGACGGGAACGACCAGCCGGCCTCGGCCGCCATCCGTGTGCTGCACACCGTGGCCGACGTACCCGCCATCGACGTGCTGGTGGACGACGCCGTCGTGCTCGCGGCGGTGTCCGTGGGGGCGGTGAGCGGGTTCACCCCCCTCGCCGACGGCGCGCGGCGGGTCGCGTTCCGGCCCGCGGGATCCGCAACGCCAGTGCCGGCCCAGGTGCTGACGCTGGGCACCGGCGACAGTCTGACGGTCCTCACGGTGCGTGTGGGCAGCGTGCTGAATCCGTGGGTGCTGACCGATACCGGGAGGGTCGTGCCGCCCGACCGCAGCAAGCTGCGGGCGCTCCACTTCGCTGCGACGGCGCCGGCGCTGGACATCTGGCGGACGCAACCGGATTGGGGCGACCCGATCACGTTCATGTTCCCCCACGAGTACCGGGAGATCACGCCCTACATGGAAAGCGACCCGGGCACCTGGACCGTGCTCGTCAGCACCCGGCGCCGCAACGCGCAGGGTGTTCCGGTGCTGGAGGACACGCTGCTGATCACCGCGGGGATCGTGGTGCCCGCCGGCCGGTCGCGCACCGTGGTGGTGCTGGACGCGCCCGGCGGCGGCTTGGCGTACGAGGTCCTCGATCCCTAGGCGCGGCCGGAGGGATTGAGGGGCTGGAGGGGGCGAGGGGGCCGGCGC
>JBFGDF010000019.1:0-33609 GCA_041580775.1 Gemmatimonadales bacterium | reverse complement strand
TTGAGCCGACGGCCGGCGAGCTCGGTCCACGCGCCCGGCCGGGGGTCGAGCGCCCGCACCAGCCGGGCGATCCGGTGCGCGGGTTCCTCCCACCGGACCCGCGCCAGCTCCGGCGTGATTTTGGGCGCGTACGACGCGCGCGCGTGCTCCTGCGGCCGGGGCGTGATCGCCCCGGCTTCCAGCAGCGCCAACCCCTCGATCAGTGCGAGCGCCCCCAGCTCCGCGAGCCGCACCTCCAGCTCGCCGCCCGTCTCGTCGGTCGCGACCGGGGTCGGCACCTGATGGAGGATCGGCCCGGTGTCCATGCCCGCCTCCATCTGCATGATCGTGATGCCGGTCTCCTCCAAACCCTCGAGGACCGCGTGCTGAATGGGCGCCGCGCCGCGCAGGGCCGGCAGCAGCGACGCGTGCACGTTGATCATGCCGCGGCGGGGAAACGCGAGCAGGGCCGGCTTCAGGATGTGTCCGTACGCGACCACGACACCCAGGTCGGGTTGGTAGAGGCGCAGCGCCTCGAGGAACCCGGGGTCGTTGGGGTGCTCGGGCTGGAGGACCGGAAGCCCCTCGGCGACGGCTACGACCTTCACCGGCGGCGGGTGCCGCCTGGACCGCGAACGCCCGTGCGGGCGGTCGGGCTGGGTGACGACGACCTCGACGTCGAACCCCTCCTCGAGCAGCGCCCTGAGCGAGGGGACGGCGAACTCCGGCGTTCCGAAGAAGACGAGGCGCACGTCAGTCGCGGACCGGGGCGGCGTCCAGCTCCTTGAGGTACCCGCTGGCGCCTTTGCGCAGCCGCCGCCACTTGTTCAGCAGCAGGCGGCGCTTGAGCGGGCTCAGGTGATCGATGAACAGCACGCCGTCCAGATGGTCGATCTCGTGCTGGATGGCGCGTGCCTTGAGGTCGGTCGCTTCGACGCGGGTGCGACCCCCCTCGGCCGTCGTGACCTCCACCACCACGCGCGTGGCGCGGTCGACCTCCCCGTACAACTCGGGGATGGACAGGCAGCCCTCCTCGCCGCGCTCCTTCCCGTACTGCTCGACGACGACCGGATCGATCAGCGTGACCGGCTCGCCGTCGCCGACGTCCACCACCGCCACCCGGCGGGTCGCCCCGATCTGGTTGGCGGCGAGTCCCACGCCCTCGGCGGCCTGCATCGTGTCGAACAGGTCGCGCACGAGCGTCTCCACCTCGGCATCCACGCTGCCGACCTCGACGGCGCGCTCCCGCAGCACGGGCGAGCCCAGCAGATGGAGGGGCCGCAGGCTCATCAGGTGGACTTCTCCGCGTCCCCGGGCCCGCGGACGTCGGCCACGCGGTCGCGTTGGACCACGAGCCGCGACTCGCCGCTCTTGATCGTGAGCCGGTCGTCCTTCACGTGCACGACCTCGCCCACGAGGCCGCCCGCCGTGACGATCTCGTCACCCTTCTTGATCTGGGCGATCCGTTCCTTGTGCCGTTTCTCCTGCTGCACCTTGGGCCGGATCAGGAGGAAGTAGATGATCGCGATGAACGCGCCCATCTGCAGCAGGAAGATGCTCAGCCCGCGACCGCCGGACTCGCCGGCCGGTGCGAACAGGAGGAAGAGAGCGACTGGTGTCACGCGTGGCTCCGTGCGGTATAGCGGGCGCGCCAGTCCCGATGCCACGGCACGAACGCACCGGCGAGCACGCGGCGGCGGGCTTCTTCGCCCAGGCGAATCAGAAAACGGACGTTGTGCAGGGACAGCAATCGCAGGCCGAGCAGCTCGTCGGCCTGGAACAGGTGCCGCAGGTAGCCCCGGCTGTACGTCCGGCAGGTTTCGCAGTCGCAGCTCGCGTCGAGCGGCGCGGGGTCGGTGCGGTGCGCGGCGTTGCGCACGTTGAGCGGGCCGTCCGGCGTGAACGCCTGACCGTTCCGCCCGTTCCGCGTGGGCGCGACGCAATCGAACAGATCCATGCCGCGCGCCACCGACTCGAGCAGGTCCTCGGGAAACCCGACGCCCATAAGATAACGCGGCGTGCCGGCGGGCAGCGACGGGCCGAGGGCGTCGAGCGTGGCGTACATCGCCTCGCGCGGCTCGCCCACCGCGAGCCCGCCGATGGCGAGGCCGGTCCAGGAGCCGAGGTCGAGCACCTGCGCGACGGCCCGAGCGCGGAGGTCAGGATAGACGCCGCCCTGGAGGATGGGCCACAGGGTCTGGCGACCGGACGCGTCCGCGCTGAGGGCCTCGTGCCGGGTGCGCGCCCGCGCCAGCCAGCGGGCCGTGCGGTCGAGCGCGTCCGTCGCCACGGCGCGATCGGCGGTGCCCGGCGGCACGTGATCCAGCGCCATCGCGACGTCGGGACCGAGCGTCCACTGAATCTCGACGGCGCGCTCGGGCGTGAGGCGGCGCCGACTGCCGTCCACGTGCGACTGGAACTCGACCCCGTCGTCGTCCACGCGCCGCATCCCCTCGAGCGAGAAGATCTGGAAGCCGCCGGAATCGGTGAGCAGGGGGCCGTCCCACCCCATGAACCGGTGCAGCCCGCCCAGCGACGCGACGACGTCCTCCCCCGGCCGGACATGCAGATGGTACGTGTTGGCCAGCACCATCTGCGTGCCGGTGGCCCGCAAGTCGAACGGCGAAAGCGCGCGCACCGTCCCCTGCGTGCCTACTGGCATGAAGGCCGGGGTGCGCACCGTGCCGTGGGGCAGGGCGAGTGTGCCGGCACGGGCGGCGCCGTCGGTGCCATCGAGCTGGAAGTCGAACACGCGGGGAATCTAACGGCGGACCAGGTGGGCGCGGCGGATCACACGATCGCCATGGCGTCACCGTAGCTGTAGAGCCGGTAGCGTTCGCCAACCGCCTCACGGTACGCGGCCATGGTGTGATCGTAGCCCGCGAACGCGGCCACCAGCATCAGCAGCGTGGACCGCGGGAGGTGGAAATTGGTGAGCAGGGCGTCCACCACCCGGAACGCGAACGGCGGGTAGATGAAGAGATCGGTCCAGCCAGACCCGACGGGCACGTCGGGCGCGGCGGTCTCGAGCACGCGGCAGGCGGTGGTTCCCACCGCCCACACGCGGCCGCCGCGGGCCTTGGCGGCCTGGATGGCCGTGGCGGCGGCGGGGGGGATCTCGTACCACTCCGCGTGCATCACGTGGTCGGCCGGGTCGTCCACCTCCACGGGCTTGAACGTGCCCGGCCCCACGTGGAGCACGACGTCGGCGATCGCCACGCCGCGCGCCGCGATCGCGTCGAGCACGGCCGGCGTGAAGTGGAGCCCGGCGGTGGGTGCAGCGACGCTGCCGTCCACGCGCGCGTAGACCGTCTGGTAGCGCTCGCGGTCGGCGTCGTCGGGTGGGCGCTGAATGTAGGGCGGCAGGGGGACCGCACCGTAGCGCGCCATGATCTCACCGGCGTCCAGCCCGTGGAACCGCACCCGCCGTAACCCGCCCCCCACCACGTCCACGATCTCGGCCTCCGCCGCGCCGCTCCGCGGCGCCGTCGCCCCGAACCACACCCGTCTGCCGATCTTGAGCTTCCCGCCCGGATGCACCATGGCCAGCCACGTGCCGTCGGGCTCCGGATGGACCAGGAGCACTTCCGCCGGCCGCCCGTTGTCGCGCGTGCCGATCAGCCGCGCGGGGATGACACGGCTCACGTTACGCACCAGCACGTCGCCGGGCTCGAGCAGGGTGGGGACGTCGGGAAACCGCCGGTGGGTCACCGCGCCGGTGGCGCGGTCGAGCACGAGGAGCCGGCTCGCGGCGCGGTCGGGCACCGGGCGCTGGGCGATGAGGTCCGGCGGACACGCGTAGTCGAAGTCCGCCGCCGTCGTGCGCCGCCGCTCCGACCCGGTCATCGGTGCCGGAACGTCAGCGGCGGGCCGGCTCGGCCGCCACGAGAATCTGCCGGCGCGCCTCCACGACGCGACCGCTGACCCGGTCGGTCACCCGCACGGTGATGCCGTAGGTCGCGCGCGCGGCGTCCTCGAGATCCACGGTCAGGTACTCCACCTGGCGGCCGCCGGACCCGGTGGTCACCTCCCGGTCATAGGAGAGCGCCACTTCGTCGTCACCCTTGGCCGACAGCCCCACTGCGTCGCCGATCCCGCCCAGGATGCGCGCCGCGAAGCCCCGTCGTTCGATGTCCTTCACGGTGACGCGGAGGTCGATCCGGTAGCGCGCGGTCCCCGTAGTGTCAGGTTGGAGGTTGTAGATCTCCCACAGAAGGCCGACAGGCGCGTCGGGCGCGAATCGGCCGGTGGACGGGCTCACCAGGAAATCCGTCCAGCGAGTGAAGGTGGAGTCGCGCGGTGCCACGCGGTCGGCCACGAGCACGTCCGACAGCATGAGCGAGTCGGTGCCGTAGCGCCGCACGCTCAGCAGGGAGGTGCTCCGCGCGGCGCGCTCCACCGACGGGAGCTGGGCCTCGACCCGCAGCAGGTACTCCGCGGGCAGGAGCGAGAACCGGAAGCTGCGCCGCTCGATCTGCAGGGAATCCCCCGCGCGAATCGTCTCGTCCCGCCGCACGCGCGCCACCGTGCGCATGCGCCCGTCGCGCACCAGGGCGGCCACGGTGATCGGCAGGTCATCCACCGCGGCCCGCCGCGCCATCCGCCCGACCGGCATCAGGGAGAAGACGCCGAGGTCGGTCGAGTCGAGGGTCTGCCCGCGGAACTGGGCGAACTGGACGAGAATGGTGTCCATCTCCGCCACCGGTGGTACGTTGTCGAACCGCACCGGGAACAGGTTCCGCTGCTCCTCGTAGTAGCTGCGAAAGTCGCTCGAAAAGCTGGTCCGGCCGAACCCCGGGGTCATGGTGAACAGGAAGCGCAGCTGGGGGCCGCGGTACAGCCACACGATCGTGTTCCGCTCGCTCTCGAGCGCTTCCAGGGCGTCGCGCTGGCTCTGGCGGCCGCGGCCGAACGCCGCCCACACGTCCGGTGGGCCGTAGCGCAGGTACACCGTACCGCGGTCGGTCTCGAAACCGCGCACGCCGCGGAACGGATCGGTCCACCGGTGGAGCACGTACGTGAGCCGCGCGTAGAACTCGAGTTGCACCTCGTTCACGTCGGCGAGGAACAGCGGCTGCGACACGGCCCAGTAGAGCGAGTCGAGCTGCGCCTGCTGGGCGGGAGCGAGCGTGCCGAAGCGGGCCTGATCCACGCCCTTGAGCAGGAGTCCGAGGTTGCCGTACGGCGCGCGCTCGGCGGGCGACAGGCGGCGCAGCGCGGTGTCGAACGCCGCCGCGGCCGCGGGCCACGCGAGGGTGCGGACCAGCGCGGTGCCGAGCAGCGCCCACGCGCGGCCGCTGTCGGGCGCGGCGCGCACGAGGTGCCGAGCCAGCTCCACGGCCTCCTCGCCGCGGTCGGTCTCGAGCAGCAGCACCGTCAGCAGACCCGCCGCGCCGACGTGCCGCGGGTCGCCGGCGAGCGTCGCCCGCAGGTAGTCCTCGGCCGCGCGCCGGTCGTCGCCGCCGGGGTCGCCGGGATCGGGCCGCACCTGCCGCCGGAAGAAGTCGTCGACCTCCTTCCATTCGCCCATGAGCAGGTACGGGTCCACGGCCACGGCGTCGCCGGCGAACAGGTAGCGGTGGGCGTACTGCTCGTACCGGTCCCAGGCCACGAGCGCACTGCGGTACTCCGCCTCCACCGCTCCGGTCCCGCCGTGCGCGCGACCGGCTTCCCGCGCGCGGTCCACGACGCCGCCCACCTGCTGCCGCGCGAAGACGTTGTCCTGGGCGCGCAGCACCGCGGCGAGGGCGAGCCAGTACTTGGCGCTGTCGGGTGCGTAGCGCGTCGCCAGGCGGTATTGCTCTTCCGCGGCGCGCGAGCCCACCGCCTCGTAGAGCTGCCCCAGACGGTAGTAGGCCTCCGTATCGCGCTCGTTCTCGGTGATGGCACGTTCGCACGCCGCCGCGGCGGCGGTCGTGTCCCCGCGAGCGAGTGCCGCCGCCCCACAGGGCGGACGTTGCGCGAGGGCGGGGCCCGGGGCGAGCAGCGCGCCGAGCGCCACGAGCGCCGACGCGGGAAGGAGGCGAGTGGCCATGGGCGGCAATCTAGTCGGGTCAGCGGAACGACGACGGCGCCGGCCCGCGGGCGGCCGGCTCGTCGTCCACGTAGATGACCCGCTCCCGGGCGGCGACGGCGCCGGTCCGGTGGTCGGTCACCACGACCTCGATGCCGTACCGGCCTTGCGGCGCGTCGCGCAGGTCCACCGTGACGTGCTCGGCGGTAGCGCGCTGGGACGTGACACGCACCTCGCGGTCCCAGCGCAACGCGATCCGGTCGTCGCCCAGGGCCGAGAGCCCGGTCGCGTCGCCGATCCCGCCCACGATCCGGGCCAGGAAGGTGCGCCGCTCGATTGCCTCGACGGTGAACCGCAGCTCGACGGTGTATCGGGCGAACCCGAGCGAGTCGGGCTGGAGGTTGTAGATCTCCCACAGCAGGCCCACCGGCGCGCCGGGCGCAAACCGGCCGCCGCTGGGCTCGATAAAGAAATCGGTCCACCGCGTCGCGGCCGAGTCGCGTGGCACGACGCGCTCGGCCGCCAGCACGTCCGACACGCTGAGCCGGTCGCGCGGGTAGCCGCGCACCGCCAGCGGTGCGGCGCTGCGCGCGCCGCGCGTCGCCGCCGGCACGTGCGCCTCCACCCGCAGCAGATACCCCCCCGGCGGCAGCGCGAGCCGCCAGCTGCGGTGCACCACGCCCACGGTGTCGCGCTCCCGCACGACCTCGTCCCGGCGATCCTGCTGCAGCTCGGTGCCGCGGTCGTCGGTCACCACCGCGCCGGTCTCGAGGGTGGGGGTCCGCAGCGGGACCGATGCCAGCATGCGGGGCAGCGGGATCGCGCCGAACACGGCGACCGCCGTGGAGTCCCGCTCCCCACGGAACTGGGCTACCTGCACGGCGATGGTATCGAGCGTGGCGAACACCGGCACGTTGTCGAACCGAGCCGGTGCCGCTTCCTGCGCCAGCCGCAGCGCCTCGCGTGACTCGCCGGCGAAATGCGCGCGCGCAAAGCCGGGTTGCAACGTGAACGTGAACCGGAACCGCGTGGGCCGATACACCCAGGCGATGAGGCTCCGGTTGAGCACCATCCACAGGTCCGGTGGGCCGAACCGGACGAACACGGCGCCGATGTCGGTCTCGTAGCCGCGATAGCCGCGCCACGCATCGCTCCAGCGGTGGTCCACGTACGCGAGCCGCGCGAAGAACTCCGCTTTGACCTCGTTGGTCTCGCGCAGCAGCAGTGGCTGCGCCACGCGCCAGTACAGGGAGTCCAGCCGCTCGCGATCGGCCTCCGGCATCTGCGCCCAGCGGATCCGGTCGGCGCGGCGCATGATCTGGCCGAGGTCGTGGTACGGCGCCCGGTCGGCGGGGGGCAGGCGCATGAGCGCCGTGTCGAACGCGGCCGTCGCGTCGCGCCACCGCTCCGTCCGCGCGTAGGTGAGACCGAGCAGCGTCCAGGCCCGCCCGCTGTCGGGGGCGAGCGCGACGAGTCGCCGCGCGAGGGCCATGGCCTCCGCCCAGCGGGCGCTCTCGCCGAGCAGCACGACGAGCAGACCGGCGCTGCGAACGTCGGTCGGCCGGCGTTCGAGCGCGCGCCACAGGGCCTCCTCGGCGGCTCCGAGGTTGTCGGCATCGCCGGGCACACGCCGTACCACGTGATCGACGAAGTCCTCCCACTCGTTCCACTCGGCGAGGGGATCGGGGAAGATCGGGCGCTTGCCGACCTCGACCGGCGCGAACCGGTAGCCGAACTGCTCGTGCCGCTCCCAGGCGAGGCGGGCCGCGCGGTACTCCGCTTCGGTCACCGCGGAGTCGTCGTCGCTGGCCGCGGCCGCCCGACGGGCGCGCTCCACCAGTCCGGCCACCTGGACGCGCACCGTGACGACGTCCTCCGCGCGGAACTTGTCGGCCAGGGCGAGCCAGTATCGCGCGCTGTCGGGCGCGAACCGGGTGGCGTAGCGGAGATGCGTTTCGGCCTTGCGACGGTCGGCGCTCACGGCGGCATCCGGATCCACCCGGGCCAGGAGCAGGCGTCCGAGCCGATAGTGTGCTTCGGCGTTGCGCCGGTCCTGCTGGAGCAGCGCCTCGTACGCGGCGAGCGCGCCCGCCGTGTCGCCGCGCGCGAGCAGACGCGCGCCGTCGTCGAGCGTCTGGGCGGGGAGCGGAGCCGCGACGGCGGCGAGCAGCAGGGCGGTGAAGGAACGGGCGGCCGACATACGAGATCCCATACCCCGCGGCGTGCGCGGTGTCCCTCCCCTTAGTCGAACATGCTGCCCTGGGTGCCGGGCGGGATCGTGAAGCCGAAGTGGCGGTACGCCGTGGGTGTCGCCTGACGGCCGCGGGGCGTGCGGTGCAGAAACCCCTGCTGGATCAGGAACGGCTCGTAGACTTCCTCGATCGTGCCGGCATCCTCGCCCACCGCGACCGCGATGGTGTTGAGCCCCACCGGCCCGCCGCCGAACTTCTCGATGATGAGCGTGAGGATGCGGGCGTCCATGTCGTCGAGCCCGTACTCGTCCACGTTGAGCCGGGCGAGCGCCGCATCGGCGACGGCCTTGGTGATGGTCCCGTCGGCCTTGACCTGCGCGTAGTCGCGCACGCGCCGCAGCAGCCGGTTCGCCACCCGCGGCGTCCCGCGACTCCGCTTCGCGATCTCGTCCGCACCGTCGGCCTCGAGGCCGACCGCGAGGATCCCGGCGGACCGCGTGACGATACGCACGAGATCGTCCGTCGGGTAATAGCCCAGGCGCTCGACCACGCCGAACCGCGCCCGCATGGGCGGCGTGAGCATCCCGTAGCGGGTGGAGGCGCCGATCAGGGTGAACGGCTCGAGCTCCATCGGGATGGTCTGGGCGTGCGGCCCCTCGGCGATCCGCACGTCCACCCGGAAGTCCTCCATGGCGGGGTAGAGAAATTCCTCGAGCTGCGGGCGCAGGCGGTGAATCTCGTCGATGAACAGCACGTCGCCGCGTCCGAGCGTGGTGAGCAGGCCCACGAGGTCGCCCGGCTTTTCGAGCACCGGGCCGCTCGAGGTGCGGATGTTCACGCCCATCTCGCGTGCCACCAGCATGGCGAGCGTCGTCTTGCCGAGTCCCGGGGGGCCGAAGAACAGCGTGTGGTCGAGCGGCTCGCCGCGCTGCTTGGCGGCGTCGATCGCGATCTGCAGCCCTTCCTTGACCTGCGCCTGCCCCACGAACTCGTCGAGCCGCGACGGGCGGAGCGAGGACTCCGCCGACGTCTCCTCGGGGAGCGGATCGGGGGTCGTGATCTCGCGCGGGGTCACCGGGCGGCCGTCGCCTCCCAGAAGGTCGGGCGCGCGCCCGGGCGCACGTCGTGCGTCGTGCGGCAGGTGACGCAGCGGTCGCGCAGCACCACGGTCCCCGCCGACGCCAGCTTCCGGTTGGTCGCGCCGCAGTGCGTACACTTCCACTCGGCGGTCGTCGCGGTCACGTCAGGGCTCGTCATCGGTCGGTCCCCGTCAGGATCGTTTGGAAAAGGTCTGCAACGCGCGGCGGATCAGGTCCGCCGGGACGTCCGTGCCGCCGTCGGCGAGGGCCGCGCGCACCGCGCGATCGGCGTCCGCCGCGCCGTAGCCGAGGTTCACCAGCGCCTGCACCGCCTGATCGGCGGCCGGCAGTCGGGCCGGCGCCTCACCGGGCGGGGTGAGGTCGCGGAACTTGTCCTTGAGCTCCAACACCATCCGCTCGGCGGTCTTCTTGCCCACGCCCGGCACCGTGCAGAGCGCCGCCAGGTCGCCGCCGGTGAGCGCGGCCGCCACCCGGGAGCCGCCGAGCGTGGAGAGCAGCGCCAGCGCGATGCGGGGGCCGATCCCGCTGACGCTCAGCACGCGCTGGAACACCTGGCGTTCGTGCTCGCGATCGAAGCCGAACAACGCCCAACCGTCGTCGCGCACCACCAGCACCGTGCGCAGGTCGACCGTCGCGCCGTTGGCCGGCAGGCGCTCGAGCACGCCCAGCGGCACGGCCAGCTCGTAGCTCACGCCGCCAGGCGTGGTCACGACCACGCGGTCGCCCGTACGGCTCACGACGGTGCCGTGCACGGCGGCGATCATCGGCGGCCCCGGAGCAGGAGATGGGCGAGCGCGATGGCCACGCCATCCGCCGCGTCGGCCGGCGCCGGCGGCTTCTGCAGCCGCAGCAGCTGCTGCACCATGTACCCCACCTGTCCCTTGGTTGCGCGTCCTCGGCCCACGACCGCCTTCTTCACCACCGCGGGCGGCAGCTCCACCACCGTGGCCCCCGCCCGCTCCGCCGCGAGCAGGATGACGCCGCGGGCGTGGCTCATCGTCAGGCTCGTCCGCACGTTCTTCGCGTAGAAGATGCCTTCGACCGCGACCACGTCGGGCTGGTGCGTCGCCAACAGCTCCGCGACGCCCGTGTACAGAGTGTCGAGCCGTTCGGGCAGAGGCGCGCGGGCCCGCGTGCGCAGCACCCCGCATTCCACCAGCCGGCCGAGCCGATGCGGCAGCGGCTCGATGACACCGTACCCGGTCACCGCCGTGCCGGGGTCGATCCCCAGCACGCGCCGGGTCACCCGCCCACCGCCGCCAGCGTGTCGGCGTCGATGTCGAAGTTGCTGTAGACCTTGGAGACGTCGTCGTGGTCTTCCACCGCCTCCATCAGTCGCAGCAGCTTCTCGGCGTCCGCCCCTTCGACCCGGACCGTGCTCGTGGGGATGAGCGTGATCTCGGGGTCCTGCGGCTCGACGCCGTTGGCCCGGAGCCCGTCCAGCACCTGGTGCAGGGCGCTGGGATCCGTGGTGATCACGAACTGGTCGCCGTCCCGGCGCAGGTCCTCGGCGCCCGCCTCGAGCGCCGCCTCGAGCGCCGCGTCCTCGTCGTAGCGTCCGGCGTCGAGGTACATCTCGCCCTTCTTCTCGAACATCCACGCCACCGCGCCCTGACTGCCGAGGTTGCCGCCGTGACGCGAGAAGAGGTGGCGGATCTCCGCCACGGTGCGGTTGAGGTTGTCCGTCGTGACCTGCAGCAGGATGGCCGCACCGCCGGGTCCATACCCCTCGTACATCGCTTCCTGGTACTGCACGCCCTCCAGCTCACCCGTGCCCTTCTTGACGGCGCGCTCAATGTTGTCGGCCGGCATGTTGCCCATCTTCGCGGCATCGATCGCGGTGCGCAGCCGGGCGTTGGCTGCCGGGTCACCTCCCCCTTCGCGGGCGGCGACCGTGATCTCCTTGATGAGCTTGGTGAACTTGGCCCCGCGCTTGGCGTCGGCGGCCGCCTTCTTGTGCTTGATCTGCTTCCACTTGCTGTGGCCTGCCATGTGCCCGCCGTCCCCGTCCAGCGAAAGGTCCCAAGCGCCGAATCTGCAAAAATATAGAGGGCCCCCGACGGCCCTGCGAGGGCGCGCGCCGCTTGCCCGGGCTCCCCTGCCAATGTAGCCTTCGCCCGCCATGCCCGTTGCCAGCTCCTCCCGAAGGCTCCGCGCCCCGCTCGCGCTGATCGTCCTTGCCGTGCTGGCCTGCGGCGACGGCGGGCGCGAGGCCGCCGAGACCGCCCGCGATTCCGTGCCGCTGTATGCGCTCAGCGGGATCCCGGTCATGCCGGGGGCCCGTGTGCTGGGTGCGGAGGGTGCGGCCGACGCGGTTGAGGCGTCCGCCGTGGTCGCCCTGCCGCCCGATTCGGTCGCCAACTGGTATCGGGCGGCGCTGGTGTCGAGCGGCTGGCAGCTGCGCGGGGACGTGCCCGATCTGCGCGGCGCCGTGACTCTCCACGCGCGCCGGCCCGACGGTCGGCCCGTCTGGATCATGATCCGTCCGGGGGCCGACGGCGGCTCGGTGCTGTCCGTCGTCGGGGCCGTCCCCGACCCCGCCGCCCAACCCCGCTAACTACGACGACTCCCGACATCCCGGGCGCGCCCACCGGCCCCGCGCCGCTCGCGGGCCGCGTGCTGGTGGCCTACCTCATCGTGGCCGTCATCTGGGGCTCGACGTATCTCGCCATCCGGATCGGCGTGCAGGAGCTGCCGCCGGCCCTGTTCGCGGGGCTCCGGTTCGTCGTGGCCGGATCCGTATTGCTGCTGGTCGCACGGGTGCTGGGGCATCGCCTGCCGGCCCGCGGCCGCGACTGGCGCACCAACGCCGTCGTCGGTCTGCTCCTGCTGTTCTGCGGCAACGGGCTGGTGGTGTGGGCGGAGCAGTTCACCCCGTCCGGGGTCGCGGCGATCTTCGTCGTGACGGTCACTCTCTGGCTCGCGCTGTTCGACGCGGTCATTCCCGGCAGTCCCGCCCGGCCGACCCTCCGGCAGGTGGCGGGCCTCCTCGTCGGCTTCGGCGGAACCATGCTGCTCGTGGGCGACGACCTCGGCGCGCTGCGCACCGCGGACTGGCGCGGGCCGGTGGCGCTGACGTCCGGGGCCGCCCTGTGGGCGCTGGGGTCGGTCTACTCCACGCGCCGGCCCACGCAGTCGGGACCGTACGTCAACTCGGCGCTCCAGATGCTCGCCGGTGGGGCTGCGCTCGTGCTCGTGGGCACCGCCGCCGGCGAGTGGAGCGCCATGCGCCTCTCGCCACGTGGGATCGGCGCGCTCGCCTACCTGATCGTGTTCGGATCACTCATCGCCTACAGCAGCTACGTCTACCTGCTGCGCCACCTCCCGCCCACGGTGCTCGGCACGCACAGCTACGTGAACACGGTCGTGGCGGTATTCCTGGGCTGGCTCGTACTGGCGGAGCCGCTCACGACACGCACCCTGGTGGCGATGGCAATCGTGCTGGGGGCGGTGCTGTGGGTGCGGAAGGACGGAAAGACGGTAAGGCGGTAAGACGGCTCATCTCCAACGGCCTCCGACCTCCAGACGGTCTGTCGGTCTTCCGTCCGCCCGCCTTTCCGTCACCGATCCGGATCCAGCATGTCCTCGAACCGCATCCACTGCTGGTAGAAATACAGGTCCACGAAGCCGGTCGGGCCGTTCCGGTTCTTGTTGACGATCAGCTCGGTGGCGCCTTCGACGCCGCCGCCCGGGTTGTCCATCTCTTCACGATACAAACTCAGGATGACGTCGGCGTGTTGCTTCACGGCGCCGAGTGTGCCGTAGTCGTCGAGGTTCGGGCGCCGGTCGCTGCGGGCGGTCCGCGGGACGCCTAGCTGGGCGACCGTGAGGCAGGCGATGTGACGCGAGAGCGCCAGGGCCTTGAGCGTGCGCAGCGTCTCCGCGGCGTCCTCGTCCCGGGTGGACCGGCTGCGGGGTGGCGGGAGCAGCTGCAGGTAATCCACCACGAGCAGCGCCGGCTGGTGGCCCCAGGCGGGCTCGAGCACCTCGTCGACGCCCTCGCCCGTCAGCGGGTAGATCACGAGCGGCAGATCCCGCAGCCTGATCGCCGCCGCGCCGATCGCGGCGCGCCGCTCCTCGGTGAGCGTCGCGGACCGCAGGTCGTCGATCTTGGCGCGGCCCTCGATGGCGAGCGCGCGTTCGAGCAGGCGGTCCTCGTCCATTTCCCCCGAGAAGAACACGACGGTGTGACCGGCGTGCGCCGTGCGGAGCGCGAGGGCCAGCGCGAAGGCCGACTTCCCGACGCCGACGTCGCCGCCCACCACGATCAGGTCGCGCCGCCGCAGGCCGCCGCCCAGCAGGCGGTCGATCGAGGGGAAACCGGACGGCACGGTGTCGGGCGACGGCGCGCCCGGGGTTTGGCTATCCACCTGGCGCATCAGGTTCTGGAGTGACGGTCGCTGGATGCGACGCTGTTTGCTCATGCCCGCTCCCTGCTGGCCGCCGTGCGGCGGCCCCGTTGGGCGGCCAGCACGAGGGCATCGGCCGCGCCCGGTCCGACCGTTTCCCGCGCCGGCGCGACGAGGTGATGCAGCGCGAGTGCCGCCGCGTGTGGGGTCCCCTCCGCCAGCAGGCGGATGGCGCCGGTGAGCGCGCGGCGGAGCGGCGGCGGGACCGACACGCTGCTCAGGCGCCGCTGCAGCAGCTCCACCCGCTTCCGATGATGACGCGGGCTCACGGCCGCGGGCGTGAGGGCCGTTTCCGCCACGCGCGCAAACAGCCAGAGGGCGAAGATCCCGTTGCGCTTGGGTCCCCGCGCCTCGGCGGCGATGGCACCGAGAAGCCGCTGCTCGACCTCCGTCATCCCAGTATCCCGGTGACCGCACCGGCCACCCCGTCCGGCGTGATCTCAATCATGCACCGGTGATGCCGCATCGGGCAGTGGGCGCCCCCGAACGCCGAGCACGGTCGGCATGGCAGCGCGGTCTCCACCACCACGCCGCGCGCCCGGTACGGCGCGTAGCCGAACGCCGGCACCGTGGGGCCGAACAACGCCACGACCGGCGTCCCCACCGCGGTGGCCAGATGCATGAGCCCCGAATCGTGTGCCACCACGGCGCGCGCGCCTTGGAGCAGCGCGGCGGTCGGTCCGAGTCCGAGCCCGAAGCCGCTGACGACCTCGGGGTCCGGCAACAGTGCGCGTTCCGCCGCCGTCCCGACCCCGACCACCGCGTACCCGGCGGCCCGCAGCCGCGCGGCGAGCGCCCTCCAGTGGTCCGGCGGCCATCGCTTGGTGGCGTGCCGCGCTCCCGGCGCGAGCGCCACGTACGGGCCGCGCGGCTCCACCACGCGGGCGCGCGCCGCGTCGGGTGCCGTCACGTGCACCTCCGCGGGTTTCCCATCCGGCTGTACGCCCAGGCCGCGGGCCGCGGCGAAGTACCGCTCCGCCGCGGGCACTGGGGGCCGGAACGTGTCCACGCCGGCCCAGAGGAGCGCCGCGCGCCGGAGGCGCGGCTTGCGCCACCCGCGCCAGCGGCCGCCCACCAGCAGCCGCAGCAGCCGGCTGCGCAGGCTGCCGTGCAGGTCGAGCCGGTGGTCCCAGCGCACCGCGCGCAGGCGGTCCGCCAGGTCCCGCAGCGCGTCGCCGTCGGCCGCCGGCTCCACGCGATGCACGGCGGGCGACGCGGCCAGCACGGGCGCGTACGCGGCTTTGGTGACCACCGTGACCTCCGCGTCCGGATGGGTACGCCGGATGGCCCGCAGCAGCGGTGTCGTCAGGATCACGTCGCCAAGCGCGCCAAACCGGACGAGCAGCACGCGGGGGCCGGGCATGGCGCGAATGTAACCCGACCGCGGGCGTCGGCCAGCGCGTTGCTGCGCAGGCCCGCGCGCCGCTAGCTTTCCGCCATGACACGCCCCCGCACCGTGCTCTGGGTGGACGACGAAATCGAGTCGCTCGAGGCTCACGCCCTGTTCCTCCAGGAGCACGGCTTCGCGGTCGAGCGCGCCGCCAACGGCGACGACGCGCTCGCACTGCTCCGCCGGCAGGGCTACGGCGTGATCCTGCTCGACGAGCAGATGCCCGGCCAGCGCGGGCTCGAGCTGGTGGATGAAGTCCGCGCGATCGATCCGTCGGTGCCGATCGTCATGGTGACCAAGAGCGAAGCGGCCGACACGATGCGCGACGCGATCGGGATCGAGCTGGAAGACTACCTGGTCAAGCCGGTGAATCCGCGCCAGGTGCTCACGGTCGTCACCCGGCTGATCGAGGGCGACCGCATCCGCGAGCAGCGGCTGGCCCGCGACTTCGTGTCCCGGTTCCGGGAGCTAGAGTCGCGGCGCGGCCAGGCGATGGGCTGGCGCGAGTGGATCGACATGGTGGCCGAGCTGGCGCAGTGGGAGGTGCGCCTGTCCCAAGGCGAGCAGGGCGGGCTGCGCGAGGCGCTGCAGACTCTGCAGAGCAGCCTCCGGCCCGACTTCGCCAAGTTCATCGCGGCCGCGTACCCCACGTGGCTGGCCGATCCGGAAGGCGACCGGCCGCCGCTGTCGGTGGACGTCGTGAGCGAGTTCCTGGCACCGGTGCTGCGCCAGCACGGGTCCGCGCTCTTTGTGGTGGTGGACTGCCTCCGGCTCGACCAGTGGGAGCTGCTCAAGGGGATGGTCACCGAGCGGTTCGACGTCGAGGTGTCGCACTATTACTCCATCCTCCCGACCGCGACCCCGTATTCCCGCAACGCGATTTTCAGCGGGTTGTTCCCGCTGGAGATTCAGCGCCGCCACCCCAAGTGGTGGGGCGACCGCGACGACGAGAGTCTCAACCAGCACGAGGCGGAGCTACTCACCGAGCAGCTGCGGGAGTTGCTGGGCACCGATGTACCTGTGCGGTACGCCAAGCTCTCGACGGCGGGGGAGGGCGAGGAGCTCGCGCGCCAGTTGCCGAGCCACCTGGCCCAGCCGGGGGTCACGGCGCTGGTGTTCAACTTCATCGACCAGCTCACCCACGGCCGCTCGGAGAACGCCATCCTCTTCGAGGTGGCGCGCGACACCACCGCGCTCCGCAGTCTCACGCGCACGTGGTTTGAGGACTCGTCGCTCACGCGGTCGTTGCGCGAGGCCCACCGCCGCGGCGTGCCGGTGATCGTGACGACCGACCATGGGTCCATTCACTGCCACTCGCCGGCCACGGTCTTCGCCAAGCGCGACGCGACGCAGAACCTGCGGTACAAGTTCGGCGAGGATCTCCGGGCCGAGAATCCCGATACGGCCATCACCGTGCAGGACCTGCCCGCGTGGGGTCTGCCCAAGGCGCGGCTCGGCGTGCGACTGCTGCTCGCGACCGGCGACGCCTTCTTCGTCTATCCGACCAAGCTGCGCGAGTATCAGGCCCGCTATCGCGGCGCGTTCCTGCACGGCGGCGTGACACCCGAAGAGATCGTGCTGCCGGTCGCGCTGCTTACGCCGCGCGGCGCCGCCTGACGTGGGGTCCGCCGGGCGGCTGCTGGCCGGGCTGCGCCCGTATCGCCGTGTGTTCGTCACCGGCCTGGCGCTCGGCGCGCTCGCGTCGGTGTTCGACGCGTTCACGTTCTCCCTGCTGATCCCGTTCCTGCGCCTGCTGTTCGGCGCGGGCTCCGCGCTGGCCCAGGCGCCGAGCGCGGCGGAGCGCGTGCTGGCGACGATCGTCGGCGGGTGGCTGGCACCCCTGGACCCGCGGGCGGGGCTCACGGTGGTCCTGCTGCTCATCGCCGCCACGATCGCGGTCAAGAATCTGTGTCTGTTCGGCGCGGGCTACGCCAGCAGCATCGTGCAGGAAGGGGTCGTGCGGGATCTCCGGACCCGCCTGTTCGCGCACGTCCAGCGGCTGGGGCTGCCGTTTTTTGGCGCGACCCGCGGCGGGGAGCTGGCGGCGCGGGTCGTGGCCGACGCCGAGCAGGCGCGCGGCGCGGTGCACGGGCTCGGGCACGCGACGCGGAACGCCGTGCTCGTGACCGTGTACCTCGCGCTCTTGTTCGCGCTCTCCTGGCGGCTGGCGCTCGTGGCCCTGTTGGTGGTGCCCACGGTGGCGTTCGGCATGCGGCCGCTGCTACGCGCGGTGCGGCGCCGCGCGGGGCGGGCCGCCGGCGCCCGGGGAGATCTCGCCGCGGTTGCCGTCGAGTCGGCCGCCGCCGCACGGGTCGTGAAGGCCTACGCCGGGGAAGCGGGCGAGCGCCGCCGGTTCGATGGGGCGGCCGAGCGGGCGCGCCGTAGCACGCTCGGCGCGCAGCGGCTCACCCTGCTCGCGAGCCCGCTCAGCGAGACGCTCGGTGCCGCCGCCCTCGTCGTGCTGCTCGTGGCGAGCGGCAGCGGCGTGGCCGGCGGCGCGCTCCGGCCGGAGTTGTTCGTGACGTTCGTCGCCGTGGCGCTCCGGATGCTGTCCCCCATGAAGGCGCTGGCGCAGTTCCCGGCGCTGCTCGCCGAGTCGGTGGCCGCGACCGACCGGGTGTTCGAGCTGCTCGACGCGCCGCCGGAACCGGAAGACGCCGCGGATGCCCGGACGTTCCCGGCGCATCCGGGCCGCATCGCGTTCCGCGATGTGTGGGTGCGGTATGGGACCGACCACTGGGCGCTGCGCGGCGTGACGTTGGCGATTGCGCGGGGCGAGGTCGTGGCGCTGGTGGGTCCGTCCGGGGCGGGGAAGTCCACGCTGGTGGATTTGCTCCCACGGTTTGTCGAGCCGACGCGCGGCGCGGTGCTGGTGGATGGTGTCCCGCTCGCGGCGTTTCACCGACGGAGCCTGCGCCGCGCGCTGGGAATCGTGAGCCAGGATCCGGTGCTGTTCAACGACACGGCGCGGGCGAACATCGCCTACGGCGACCGCGCCGGCGCGAGCGACGCAGAGGTGGAGGCCGCCGCCCGCGCCGCCAACGCGCACGGGTTCATCACGCGGCTGCCCGCCGGCTACGACACGGTGGTCGGCGAGCGCGGGAGCCGGCTCTCGGGCGGGGAGCGCCAGCGCGTTGCGATCGCGCGCGCGCTGCTCCGCGATCCGCCCATTCTCATTCTGGACGAAGCGACGGCGCAGCTCGACGCGGAAGCCGAGCGGGAGGTGCAGGAAGCGATCGCGCGGCTGCTGGAAGGCCGCACGGTGCTGGTGATCGCCCACCGGCTGGCCACCGTGGCCCGCGCCGACCGGATCATCGTACTCGACGCCGGCCGCGTCGTGGAAGCAGGCTCACACGAGGAGCTGGTGGCCGCGGGCGGGATGTACGGTCGGTTGCACGCGATGCAGGTGGTGTAGGCGTGAAGCGTGAAACGTGAAGGGCGTGAAACGTGATACGTGAAACGACCGTGGATCGGCTAATCTGCCAAGGGGATCAGCCCCGGGGTTGACGCCACCGTTTCACGTTTCCCGTTTCACGGCTTCTCCACCGCAATCGCCCCCGTCGGACACTGCAGGATGCAAAGCCCGTCTACCGGCGACCACGTGGGCGTCGGGTCCTTCGGCACGGCTTTCCCGTTGCCGTCGAGATAGAACTGCTCGCCCGCGCATCGCACGCACGCCCCGCACCCGATGCACAGCTCCTGATCCACGACGACGCGGACGCGCTTCCGCGGGAACACCCCGATGGCATCGGTCGACGGCAGACCGTGCGGGGCGTCCAGGACGGCGTGGGCGGCGCGGTAGCCCTCTGCCACCAGCTCGGCGTTGTGATGAAACGAGAGCAGGTGCACGTGCCACACCTTGGGGCGGATTAGCAGCAGCGGCGGGCGCAGCCAGTGGCGCAGCGCGGTCTCGTCCATTCGCTGGATCCCGATTTCGATGGCGCGGGTCCACACCACGGCGAAGCCCTTCTCCTGCAGCCGCAGCCCGGACCGGCCGCGCGCGCTCACGTCCACCGCGATCACGAGGTCGCGGTCCAACCGGGCGGCCGGATGGACGGGCAGGTTGGCCGTGGCCGCGCCGTCCACGCAGTAGCGGCCGTCCACCTCGAACGGCGGGAAGAACCCGGGCATGGCGCAGGACGCGATCACCGCGTCGGCCACGGACACGTGGCTGAGCCCGGGACTGCCCCAGAAGAGCTGGGTACCCGTGTTCACGTCTACGGTGTTCACGAGCAGCGGGCGTTCCAGCTCGTCGAACGTGACGTTGCCCAGCAACCCGCGCGCGAAATGCGCGAGCGGCTCCGTGAGGTAGAGGCCCGGCGACTGCATGCGCTTGAGCGCCATGTCGGTGTGGGCGATCTGGAACAGGTCGCGCCGATGCAGCTGGAGCGCGAGGTCTTCCATCTCGGCGATGCTCATGCCGGCGCACCACGCGGCGGCCACGAGTGAGCCGACGCTCGAGCCCACGATCTCCTGCGGCAGCATGCGGTGCTCGTCCAGCGCCTTGAGGACCCCGACATGCGCCAGGCCGCGCATCCCGCCGCCGCCCAGCACGAGCGTGAACTTCCGCGTTGCCATGCTCCCTCCGACCGTTGCCAAGGTGCCCGCGACATAACCTAGCAGGGTGCCGGGGAACGAGCACCGGCTTGCCCGCGTGCACGGCGCCGACCCGCAGCCAGACTGCTACCTTATCCCGCATGTCCGCCCGATCCGGTACGTCCGCCCTGACCCCTGCGGTGACGGCCTTTCCGTTCGCCACGACCCGCGCCGCCGAGTTTCCGTGGACCGCGGAGCACTGCTACCTCAACAATGCGTCCATCGGTCCCATCCCGGCGCGCACGCAGCAGGCCATCGCGCGGGTCGCGCTCGGCCGGCGCGAGCCGTACCGGTTCGACGACACGGGCCTGATGGAGATCCTCGCGGCCGGGCGGCGCACGGCCGCAACCCTGATCAACGCCGACGCTGCCGAGATCGCGCTCACGCCCAATACGAGCTACGGGCTCAATATGGCGGCCCAGACGCTGCCGCTCCGGTCTGGTGACCGCGTGCTCGTGCCCGACGGCGAGTTTCCTGCCAACGTCTACCCGTGGCTGCTTCAGCAGGAGCGCGGGGCGGTGGTCGAGCTGGTGCCACGCACGCCCCAGGGGTGGCCCGACGAGGCCCGCCTGCTCGAGCGCCTCGCCGACCCCACGGTGCGGGTGGTGGCCGTGTCGCACGTGCAGTTCGCCACCGGCTACCGCATCGATCTCGACCGCCTGGGTGCGGCCTGCCGCGAGCGCGGCGTGTACCTGGTGGTGGACGCCATCCAGGCCCTGGGCCAGGTGCCGCTCGACGTGCGGCGCACGCCGGTCGATCTCCTGGCCTGCGGCGCGCAGAAATGGCTGCTCTCGCCGTGGGGATCGGGCTTCCTGTATGTGCGCCGCGAGCTGATCCCCCGCCTCACGCCACGGTTTGCGGGGTGGATGGCGTTCCGCGGGACCGACGATTTCACCCGGCTCACCGACTACGACCCCACGTTCCGCGACGACGCGCGGCGGTTCGAGCTGGTCACGCTGCCGTTTCAGGACATGGCGGGCATGGTGGCGAGCGTGGAACTGTTGCTCGAGCTGGGCGTTCCGCGGATCGCGGACTACCTGCGGGCGCTGCGCGCGCCGCTCGAGGCGCGGGCGGCCCGCGGCGCCTTTGCCTTTGCGTCGCCCACGGACCCTGCGCACGATTCGGCCATCTGGTGCGTGCGCCCGCCCGACGTCGCCGCGGCGTTTGGACGATTGCGGGCGGCGGGCGTTACCTGTGCACTGCGCGAGGGAAGCATCCGGCTCTCGCCCCACTGCTACAACACGCCGGACGAGATCGCGCGGGTGGCCGAGCTGCTGGAGGGCCCGTGAGCGGCGCGTGTGTGTTCTGCCGGATCCTGCGGCACGAGCTGCCGGCGGCGTTCGTCTACGAAGACGGCGACATCGCCGCGTTCCTGGATCTCTACCCGGTGAATCGCGGGCACACGCTCGTCGTGCCCAAGACGCACGCCACCGATCTGGTGGCGTGCCCCGACGAGCTCGCCGCCCGGCTGTTTGGCGTGTCGGCGCGGCTCGCGCCCGCCGTGGTGGCGGCGGTGGGGGCGGAGGGGTTCAACGTGTGGACGGCCAACGGTCGCGTGGCGGGCCAGACCGTGTTCCACCTGCATCTCCACATCCTGCCGCGGTTCCGCACCGACACGTTCGGGTTGCGCTTCCCCAAAAACTACCCGCAGGAAGCCGACCGCGCGGATCTGGAGGCGATGGCGGCGGCAATCAGGGCGCGGGCGTGAACACGAAGCTCGTCTTCTTGCCCCGCTGCACCCAGTAGTACCCGCCGGCGAGCGGCGGGCCGGCGGTGCCCCCGTCGGTCACCTTCCGCCCGTTCACCGCGATCCCGCCCTGTGCGAGTTGGCGCCGCGCGTCGCTCTTGGATTGCACCAGCGTCGTGCCCGCCACGAGATCCAGCACCGGGCTCCCGGCCGACATCCCCGCCGGCAGCACCGCACTCGGCAGCTCGCGGGCCAGCATCGCCCAGACGGGGGCCGCCGCCCGCGTGGGATCCTCCTCGCCGAACACGATGCGCGTCGCCGCCGCGGCGCCCGCCGCGGACTCCGGCCCGTGTACGCGTTCGGTGAGATCGTGCGCCAGCGCCCGGTGCGGGATCCGCGCGCCCCGCTCGGCTGCGTGCCGCCGCATCAGGTCGGCGATGGCTGCGCGGTCGAGAAACGTGAACCCCCTGAGGTAGCCCTCGACGTCCCGGTCGTCGGCGTTGATCCAGTACTGGTAGAACTGGTACGGCGACGTGAGCGCCGGGTCGAGCCAGATCGCGTTCCCCTCCGACTTGCCGAACTTGGCGCCCGTGGCCGTCGTGACGAGTGGGGCGACTAGGCCGTGCGCGTCCCCGCTTGCGACGCGGCGGATCAGCTCGATGCCGGCGGTGATGTTGCCCCACTGGTCGCTCCCGCCCAGCTGCAGCTCGCAGCGGTGCCGGCGAAACAGCTCCAGGAAATCGTACGCCTGGAGCAGCATGTAGCTGAACTCGGTGTACGAGATCCCCGCCTCGAGCCGCGCCTTCACGGACTCCTTCTGCAGCATGTAGCCGACCGTGAAGTGTTTCCCCATGTCGCGCAGGAACTCGACCAGCTTGAGCCCGCCCAGCCAGTCGAGATTGTCCACCAGCAACGCGTCCGTGGCGCCGGTCCCGAACCGGAGGAACCGGGCGAATTGCGCGCGCTGCGTCGCCACGTTGGCTGCCACCTGCTCGGCCTCCAGCAGCGGGCGCTCGGCCGCCTTGCCCGCCGGATCGCCGATCAGACCGGTGCCGCCGCCCAGCACGACGATCGGTTTCCCGCCGGCGCGCTGGAGATGGGCCAGCAGCATCAGGGGCACCAGGTTGCCGAGCTGGAGACTCGGCGCCGTGGGGTCGAATCCCACGTAGCCCGTGATGGGGCCGCGGGCGAGCCGCGCCTCGAGCCCGGGGGTCTGATGGTGGATCAGCCCGCGCCAGGCGAGGTCGTCGAGCAGGGGGGACAGGCCGGTCATCGCTGGATCGCGGTCACACGGTGCGGGTAGAGACTTGAGAACCCTAGCGGGCGGCGGCGCGGCCGTCCAGCGGTGGTCGCCCGCGTGTTGGCACCGGGTCCGGGCACCGCTACGTTTCGCGGCATGAAGGACGGGCTGATGCGCGTGGTGCAGTGGGTGCGCCGGACCGGGCGCCGGGGCCGAGACTGGCTGGCGGCGTCGCCACGGGCCCGGCAGGGGCTCATCGTCGGGGCGCTCGGGTTCTCGGGACTCGGCGTGGGCGTCGTGTGGGGGTCATGGACCCGCGCGTGCGCCGGCGGCAACTGCCCGTCCATCGGCGCGCTCGACGCCTACCGACCCACCCAGGCGCTCAAGCTCTACGCCGGTGACGGGCGGCTCATCACCAGCCTCGGCGCCGAACGGCGGACGGTGGTCCGCCTCGCGGAGCTGCCCCCGGCGCTGCCGGCCGCGTTTCTCGCGGTCGAAGACAAGCGCTTCTACGAGCACCACGGCATCGACTACCGGCGCTTCTTCGGCGCGGTCAAGGCCAATCTGGTGGAGCGCCGGTTTGCCGAAGGCTTCTCCACGATCACCATGCAGCTCGCCCGCGGGATCTTCAGCGAGAAGCTGCCCAGCACCAAGTCGCTGGCGCGTAAGGTGCGCGAGATGCGCGTGGCGCTCGAGATCGAGCGCACCTACCCCAAGGACAAGATCCTCGAGCTGTACCTGAACCAGACCTTCTTGGGCGGCAGCCTGTACGGCGTGGAGGCGGCGGCACAGAACTACTTTGGCAAGCCGGCCGCGCAGCTGAACGTCGCGGAAGCCGCGCTGCTGGCCGGCATCAACCAGTCCCCCAACTACTACGACCCGCGGCGCCATCCGGACCGCGCCCTGCGGCGCCGCAACGTCGTCCTCAACCTGATGCGCAGCTCCCGATACCTCACGCCCGAGGACGCGGAGCGGTGGAAGGCGTATCCCATCGCGCTCAGCTCGCGCCAGGATTTCGGCGACGTCGCGCCGTACTTCGTGGAATGGGTGCGGCAGCAGGTCTACGCGCGGTTCGGGCTCGGTACGTTCGAGCGCGGGTACCGCGTGTACACCACGCTCGATCTCGACATGCAGCTCGCCGCCGAACGCGCGCTCGAAGATCAGCTCGCGGCCATCGAGAGCGGGGCGTATGGCGTGTACAAACACCTCACGTATCAAGAGTACCTGGACCGCGACGAGCCGCCGGGCGACCACCCCACGACGCCGTACCTGCAGGGGGCGCTCGTCACCGTCGAGGCCAACACCGGATACGTGCGCGCCATGGTGGGCGGCCGGGATTTCGCCGATTCCAAGTTCAACCGCGCCACGCAGGCGCGCCGCCAGGCGGGGTCCACGTTCAAGCCGTTCGTCTACGCGGCGGCCATCCGGGCGGGCGTGCCGCTCAGCCACATCATCGACGACGCGCCCATCTCGCTCATGCAGCCGGGCGACACGATGCCGTGGGAGCCGCAGAACTTCGAGGGCGATTTCCGCGGGCCGATGACGCTGCGGCGCGGTCTCTACCTGTCCCGGAACCTCGTGGCCATCCGACTCGGGCTCGAGATCGGCACGGAGGCGGTGCGCGGCGAGGCCCAGCGCTTCGGGCTCTCGACCCCGATCTCGGTTTACCCGTCCATGCTGATCGGCTCGGCCGACGTGATCCCGCTGGAGCTGGCGTCGGCCTACACCGCGTTCGCGGGCCTCGGGCTGCGGGCGGCGCCGGTGGGCATCGTGCGCGTCGAAGATGCCAACGGCGACATCGTGTGGGAGCCGCAGGTACGGCGGGATCGGGTCATGGACGTGGAGCCGGCCTGGCTCATCACCAACGCGCTCGCCGACGTGGTGAACCGCGGCACCGCCTACACGGCGATCCGGGCCCAGGCGGGGTTCCGGCTCCCCGCCGGCGGCAAAACCGGGACGACCAACGACGGCACCGACGTCTGGTTTGTGGGCTACACGCCGGAGCTGGTGACGGGTGTGTGGATCGGTCTCGACCAGCCGCAGAAGATCAAGGCGCGCGCCGCCGGCGGCCTGCTCGCCGCGCCCGCGTGGGCCGCCTACATGACCGACGTCTACGAGCGGCGCCCCGCCCCGGCCGACTGGCGTCGTCCCGACGGCCTGATCACCCGCGAGATCGACAACACCACGGGCTACCGGTTTACGCCGTTCTGCCCACCGGCCGCGCGCGATTTCGAGTGGTTCCTGCCGGGTACCGAGCCGCGCGAGTTCTGCCCCATCCACCCGCCGTTCCGGACGGGGATCTCCTTACGGTGAGCGGGAACCGCCAAGGAACCTCTGCACACATCGGCGGCGGGTCACTCCGACCGCTGCAGCGAGCGAATCCGGCGAGCCAGTAGCCCGGCCACCGCCTCGCTGACGCGGCCTTCGCGACCCCCCGCCGACGTGTGCAGACCTTCCCTCAACCGCTGACGGTCGCGCTCACTCCCGCACAAACTGTGGCAACGCCGGAAACTGGGCGGGGTCGTCGAGCAGGAGCTGCACGCGGGCCACGCTGGGGGTCACGAGATAGACGGCGTGCCGGCCCAACCCGGTGCCGGGCTCGGCCGCGAGAATCAGGGCGCGGGCGTCGGCGGTGAGCGCATAGCTCGAGTTGACCCCGATCTCCACCGGCGGGCGCGCGTCGCTCACCGGCGCCATCACCGCCCGGTACCCCTCGTCGAACCCCCGGCCAAGGTTGTCGGGATCGATCGACCCCACCAGCAGCGTGTCGGGACCCTCCGCCGCGAGCCGCACCACTGCCAGCGATACGCCGTCCGCCGTCCAGCGCGGCCAGCCGAAGATGGGTCGGTTCACGAGGTGCGAGATCGGGAGCACGTTCGTCACGCGCCGCGCGACGTTGGCGGGGAACAGCTCCGTCAGCACCATGGAGAGGTCGTTGAGGCTGAACACCGCAATCCGCGCACCGTCGGGACTGAACGCGGGCGGCAGCACCGGGATGATGGGGCCGTAGCGCAGCGTATCCGTGCGGCGGTTCGCGCGGTCGTACACCAGCACGGCCTCCTCCGGCGCGTAGGACACGAACGCCACGAACTGCTCGTCGTGCGAGAACGCGACGAGCGACATCTGGTCGGGCACCCGCGTCACCAACGTGTCGAGCCGGACCGAGAGGTCGAGCGAGCCCAGCACCAGCGCCGTCCCGTGCAGGAACACCACCAGCCGGCTCGTGGCACTTGCGCCCACCGGCACCATGCCGTCGGTCGCCGGGGTCAGGGCGCCGGCGTCCGAGCCGTCGGTGTTGAGCAGCACGTTGCGGCCGGAATCGAACCGATGCACCACGACCGTGCGGATCGGGGACGGGTCCGGCTCGAGTCCAGTGGGCGACTCGTTGCACGCCAGGACGGCGACGAGCGCGACACCGGCGGCGAGGGCAGTAGACCGGGACGGCATCTCAAGGCTAGACTAGCTCAACCACCCGAGGCCCGTCAACGCTCATGAAATCCCGTCGTCAGGCTGCCATTCTCACGCTCGTGCGGCGCCACCGCGTGGCCAGCCAGGACCAGCTCAAGGCGCTGCTCCACGCCGAGGGCATCGACGTCACGCAAGCCACCCTGTCCCGCGACGTGCGGGAGCTGGGGCTCGTGAAAGTGGCCGATCCCGAAGGCGGCGCCCACTACGCGCCCCCCGCGGCCATGGATACGGTCCCGCCTCCGCTCGAGGGGCTCGTCGCCGCGCTGCTCCTCTCGGCGGAAAGCGTCGGGCCGCTGCTGGTGGTGAAGACCCCCGCTGGCAGCGCCAACGCGCTCGGGAGCGCCCTCGACCATCACGCCTGGCCGGATGTGGCGGGCACGATCGCCGGGGACGACACCCTCCTCATCATCGCCAAGAGCGCGGCTGCCTGCGAGCGCGTGGCCGCCCGGCTCCAGGAGCTGGCCGCCAGGGGTTGACCCTGCGACCAACTCATGTATGTTCATGCACTCGTTTGCATAAACATACGGAGCGGGCATGGACGGACTCATCGTGTTGTCGTACTCGGGCGGGCTGGACACCTCGGCCATCGTGCCGTGGCTCAAGGAGACCTATCACGCGCGGGTGCTGTGCTACACGGCCGACGTGGGCCAGGGTGCCGACGAGCTGATCGGGCTCGAGGACAAGGCCGTGCGGTCGGGGGCCGTGGGCTGCGTGGTGGACGATCTGCGCGAAGCGTTCGTCACCGACTTCATCTTCCCCACGCTCAAGGCGGGTGCCGTATACGCCCGCACGTACCTCTTGGGCACGGCCATGGCGCGGCCGGTGATCGCGGCGGGGCAGGTGGCCGCCGCCCGCCAGGCGGGCGGAACGGCGCTGGCCCACGGCTGCACGGGGAAGGGCAACGACCAGGTCCGCTTCGAGCTCACGTTCCAGGCCTTGGCGCCCGACCTCTCGGTCATCGCCCCGTGGCGCGAATGGCAGTTCCGCGGCCGCGAGGATCTCCTCGCCTACGTGCATGCCAAGGGCATCGCGGTGCCGGTGAGTGAGGCCAAGCCGTTCAGTCGCGACCGTAACCTGTGGCACGTCTCGCACGAAGGCGGGATCCTCGAGGATCCGGCCACCCCGCCGCCCGACGATCTCTTCCTCATGACCGCGGATCCCGCCTTGGCGCCCGCCGAGCCCGAGGAGCTGTCCATCGGGTTCGAGCAGGGCACCCCGGTGAGCGTGAACGCGGTTCCGTACGGCCCGGTGGCGCTGATCGAGTACCTGAACGACGTGGCCGGCGCGCACGGCGTGGGCCGGGCGGACATCGTGGAGGACCGGCTGGTGGGCATGAAGTCGCGCGGCATCTACGAGACGCCGGCCGGCACGGTGCTGCGCGCGGCGCATCGGGAGCTGGAGCAGCTGGTGCTCGACCGCCGCACGCTGGCGCTCAAGGACCAGTTGGCGCCCCGGTACGCCGACCTCGTGTACGAGGGCCGGTGGTGGTCGCCCGAGCGCGACGCGCTCGACGCCCTGGTGGCGGTGACCCAGCGGCCCGTGACCGGTACGGTGCGGGTGCGGCTGTTCAAGGGGACGGCCACCGTGATCGGGCGGGAGAGTCCGTTCTCGCTGTATCAGCCGCAGTACGCCACCTTCGAGGCGGACCACGTGTACAACCACGCCGACGCCGGCGGCTTCATCCGGCTGTTCGGGCTCCCGGTGCGGATCGGGGCCGAGGTGCGGCGCCGGGCCGACGCCGAGGTGCCGATCGCCTAGTGGCGCAGCACCAGATGTGGGGGGGCCGGTTCGGGGGCGAGCCTGCCGACGCCCTCGACCGGCTGAACCGCAGTCTGTCGGTGGACCATCGCCTCTGGCCGCACGACGTCCGCGCGGCGCAGGCGTGGGCCGGCGCGCTCGCCGGGGCGCGCGTGCTCACCGCCGCCGAGCGGGACGCCGTCGTGAGCGGGCTCGACCGCGTGGCGCGGCGCCTCGCCGCCGGGAATCCCGCCGCCGAACCCGACGAAGACATCCACACGCTGGTCGAGCGCCTGCTGTACGAGGAGGCAGGCGCCGTGGCCGGCAAGCTCAACACCGGCCGCTCGCGGAACGACCAGGTGGCCACCGACGTGCGCCTCTGGCTCCGGGACGCGCTGGGGTCGGTGGACGCGGAGGTGACGGCGCTGGGCCGCGCGCTGGTGGCGCGCGCGGCCGACGGCGTGGATCTCCTGCTCCCGGGCTACACGCACGGCCAGCGGGCGCAGCCGGTCCGCTGGGGGTACGTGCTGCTGGCGCACGCGTGGCCGCTGGTGCGCGACCGCGCGCGCCTCGCCACGCTGCTCCAGGACCGGCTGGCCGAGTGTCCGCTGGGCTCGGGCGCGGTGGCGGGCTCCGGCATTGCCGTGGACCGCGCGGCGCTGGCACAGGCGCTGGGGTTCGCGCGGCCGTCGCCCAGCGCGCTCGATGTCACGGGCGACCGCGATGTCCTGGCCGAGGCGCTGTTCGCCCTGACCCTGCTGGCCACGCACGTGTCGCGGCTCGCGGGTGAGCTGATGACCTACGCCTCGGCCGAGGTGGGGTTCGTCCGGCTGGCGGACGCGTACTGCACGGGCTCGAGTCTCCTGCCGCAGAAACGCAATCCGGACGTGCTGGAGCTGGCGCGCGCCAAGGCGGCGCGCACGCTGGGCGACCTCGTGACCCTGCTCGCGACGCTCAAGGGGCTGCCCGCGGGCTACAGCAAGGACCTCCAGGAAGACAAGCCGGCGCTGTTCGACGCGGTGGACACGGTGCTGGTGACCCTGCCGGCGGTGCGCGGCGCGGTCGAGACGCTCACCCCCAACGCCGAGCGGATGCGGGCGGCACTCGATCCCGCGCTCTACGCCACCGATCTCGCCGACGGCCTGGTGGGCCGCGGCGTGCCGTTCCGCGAGGCGCACGGGCTGGTCGGGCGGCTGGTCCAGGAGGCCGAAGCGCTCGGCTGCGCGGTCAATGCGGTGCCGGGCGCACAGGCCGCGGCAATCCATCCGGCCTTGCCGGACCTGCTCGGGGAGCTGGGGGATTGGGAGGCGTCGGTGGAGCGGCGGGCCACCGCGGGCGGGTCGTCGCGGGAGGCGGTGGCGGCCCAACTGACCCAACTCCGAGCCCAACTCGGGGATTAGCGCCCGCAACTCGCGTCTTGCCTTGCGGTTGTCTCCCCCGCTAGAATCCTAGCGTTACCGGCGTCCCGCCTGGCCAGCGGAGCCTGGCGGGCTTTGTATATCCGCGCGCGCTTATGCACGTACGCTGTCTCGCCCTGAACGCCTCCTTCGAGCCGCTCACCATGGTGCCGGTGCGGCGGGCGCTCCGCCTTGTCATCGACGGCAAGGCCGAGATCGTCGAGGCCGACCAGAACCGCGTGATGCGCAGCGCTTCGCTCAGCGTGCCGCGCCCCGCCGTCATCCGCCTCGTGCGCTTCGTGCACGTGCCCCGGCGGTTCCGTCGCCAGGTGACCAACACGTTCCTGTTCGCGCGCGACGACTACCGCTGCCAGTACTGCGGCCGCCTCGGCATCCAGCTCAAGCACCGCGAGTGCCTCACGCGCGACCACTTGGTCCCGCTCTCCCGCGGCGGCACCAACGGCTGGACCAACGTCGTCACCGCCTGCTCGGCGTGCAACACGCGCAAGGGCAATCACCTTCCCGAAGAGTGCGGCATGCAGCCCCGCCGCACGCCGATGGAACCGCACTTCGTGCACCTCACCTGGGCCGTGCGCCGACTCACCCCGGTGCAGACGAAGTACATCCGCCTGTTCTACGGGGCCGAGACACTGGAAGCACTGCAGGGGCTCTAAGGGCGGTTGGGCGGGTTGGCGGTTGGGCGGTCGCGAGCCAGTCGGAGAGAAGCCGGCCTCCCAAGAGCCGTCATCCGCCCAACCGCCCAATCGCCGAACCGCCCATGAAATCCCACACCCACTACCTCTGGTTCAAGACCAAGCAGCGCCAGGAGATCATCGACATCACCGATGAGGTGGCCGAGCAGGTGGCGGCTGCCGGGGTGACGGAGGGGATGGTCCTGGTCTCGGCGATGCACATCACCGCCTCGGTGTTCGTGAACGACCACGAGTCGGGGCTGTGGCAGGACATTCTCAGGTGGCTCGAGGAGACCGTGGCACCGTGGGATCCCGACCGGTACCGCCACAACGAGACCGGCGAGGACAACGCGGCCGCGCATCTGCGGAGTCTCACCATCGGGCATGAGGTGATCGTCCCCATCACGAAGGGCCAGCTCGACCTCGGTCCCTGGCAGCGCGTGTTCTACGGTGAGTGGGACGGCCGGCGGCGGAAACGGTTGGTCATTAAGGTGATGGGAGAATGAGGGAGAACCGCCTTTCTTGAGCATTCCCCCAAGTGCCGCTAGCTTACAAGGTTCCCCGTCAGACCGACGGGGGGAGGGCCTTTGACGACGTACCACCTCGCAGCGCAATTCAGCCGGCAGGTTGAAACCCAGGGCGGGCGCGAGTGCCTCGTATGTGGGCACAAGCGCCTCACCTATGCGCAGGTGGACGGCGAGGCGGCGGCCCTGGCGGCGGCGTTGCGGGACATGGGGATCGGCGAGGGGGATCGCATTGCGATCGACCTGCCGAACTGTGTGGAGTGGGTGGTGACGCTGCTGGCCGCGGCGCGCTTGCACGCGGTGGTGGTGCCGGCGAACCCCTTCATGGGGTACCACGAGCTCAAGTACCAGCTCCGGCACGCCGAATCCGCGGTCGCGATCGCGGCGCAGGCCGCAGGCGAGATCGAGTACCTCGAGACCTTCGAGGAGCTGATCGCCGACCTGCCGGACCTGCGCTTCCTGGTGACCGTGGGCCCGGACGAGATGTGGTATGACGACCGCATCTACCAGCTGGCGGATCTCGTCGCCCGCGGGCGACGGCAGCCGCCGGTGGCGGTCACCGTCCGGGATCCCGACGCGACGCCCCTCGCCATCATCTACACGTCGGGGACCATGGGCAAGCCGAAGGGCGTCGTCCTGTCCCACCGCAATCTGGTGGAGACGGCGCTCCGCACGGCGGAGGCGCTGGCGCTCGGCCCGGAGGATCGGGTCCTGGGCGCCGTGCCGCTCTTCACGGTCTTTGGCGTTCACGTGGTGCTCACGACCCTGTGCACGGGCGGTACGCTCGTGTTCCAGGAGCCGTTCGAGGCCGCGCGAGCGCTGGACCTGATCGAGCGGGAACGCCTCACCGTCGTGCACGGCGTGCCCACCATGTTCCAGCTCCTGATGCGGCATGCGTCGTTCGGGAGCCGGAACCTGTCCACCGTCCGAACCGGCATCGTCGCGGGCAGCCCGGTTGCCCCCGAGCTGGTGCAACGGATCCGGCGGTGGAACGACGTGCAGATCGCCTACGGGCTCACCGAAACCGGCCCGACCGTGACGGTCACGCGGTTCGACGACGACGTCGACGCGCGCGCCACCACGGTGGGGAAACCGCTCGCGGGAGTGGAGGTGCGGGTGATGGACGTGCAGAGCGGCGCGCTCCACGGGCCGGAAGCGGTGGGCGAGTTGGCGGTCAAGGGACCGAACGTGATGGCGGGCTACCACCGGATGCCGGGCGAGACGCAGAAGTCGTTCTCGCCGGAGGGCTATTTCCTCACCGGGGATCTCGCCATCGTGGACGAGCGCGGCTACGTGACCATCGTGGGCCGTCGCAAGGAGACGATCATCCGCGGAGGGTACAGCATCTACCCGCGGGAACTGGAAGACGTCCTCCGGACGCATCCGGCAGTGGACGACGCCTGCGTGGTCGGCGTGCCCCATGAGATCATGGGGGAGTTGGCCTGCGCGTGTGTCGTGCCGGTGGAGGGCGCCATCGTGACGGGCGACGAATTGAAAGCGTACGCCCGCGACCATGTGGCTGACTACAAAGTCCCGGACCTGGTCCGCTTCTTCGACGCCTTCCCGCTGACCGGGAGCGGGAAGGTGAAGCGACGGGAGCTGACCCAGGTCGTCGGGCTGGAATTGAGTGCAACGTGATTGAGAACGTCTCGCGGCGGGGGACCGCCGCGGCCTACCCGGAACCGCTGCGCCACGCGCCGAACGCGGCCCTCCTCATCGATTTCGACAACGTCACGATGGGGATCCGCTCGGACATGCAGCTGCAGCTGAAACGAATGCTCAGCTCCGAGGTCTTCAAGGGGAAGATCTCGGTGCAGCGGGCCTACGCCGACTGGCGGCGCTACCCGCAGTACATCGTCCCGCTCTCCGAGGCGTCGATCGACCTGATCTTCGCGCCCGCGTTCGGGTCCAACAAGAAGAACGCGACCGACATCCGCCTCGCGATCGACGCGCTCGAGCTGGTGTTCACGCGTCCCGAGATCGGGACGTTCATCCTGCTCTCGGGCGACTCCGACTTCTCGAGCCTGGTGCTCAAGCTCAAGGAGTACGGCAAGTACGTGATCGGGGTCGGGATCCGCGAGTCGTCGAGCGACCTGCTGATCCAGAACTGCGACGAGTACTACGGCTACAGCGAGCTCACCGGCCTGCTCAAGGAAGGGCAGACGGAGCACCGGCGCCGCGACCCGTGGGAGCTGGTGATCGAGGCGGCCACCCGCATGCAGCAGCAGGACGATGTGATGCGGTCGGACCGCCTGAAACAGGTGATGCAGGAGCTCGATCCCAACTTCGACGAGAAGGACGCGGGGTTCAGCAAGTACAGCAAGTTCCTCCAGGAGACCTCCCGGCGCGGCCTGCTCAAGCTCAACAAGCTCGAGAACGGGCAGTACGAGATCGCGCTCGGGGCGAACGCCAACGTCTCGCCCGAGGTGGAGCGCGAGGCTGCCGAACGGGAGCCCGCGGCGAGCCGCGAGCGCTCGGCCCGCGGGCGGCGCCGGCGCGGCGAGCGGGGTCGCGACCGCGAGAGTGCGGGGCCCGCGCGCGCGGCGGGCGGCCTCGTGCTCGCCGACGCCCTCGCCCTGCTGCGCCGCGCGCTGACGGACATCGGCGCCGTCGGGGATGAAGCGACCGATGCCGACCAGGCGCGCGACCGGATGGTCGAGCTGCATGGCGACGACGGCGAGGAGATGTTCGAGCCCCGGCGATTCCAGCGGTTCCTGCGCCAGGCGCACGACGCCGGGGTCGTGGATCTCGCCAAGTCGAGCGACGGCGTGTACCTGCTCAAGCTCCGCCCCGAGTCCGAGGCGGCGGCGAGCGAAGATGAGAACGGGGACGACGGCGAGAAGGAACCCCGCCGCCGCCGGCGCGGGGGCCGGGGCCGGGGCCGCGGGGAACGTGAGGAGCGGGCGGAGCGCCCCGAGGGGACCGAGCGCCGCGAGCGGGGCCGCGGGAGCCGCGACGAGCGCGCGGCAGCGGACGAATCCAGGCGCGAGCCCGCCGCACCACCCGTCGCGGCCCAACGGCCCGAGCAGGAGAGCCGCCGCAATCCGCGGTTCCGCCGCGGGTCGCGGGGTGGCGCGGCGGCCCCCGCGGCGTCGGCCGCCGAGGCGACGCCGGAGCCCAAGCCGGTGCCGGACGAAGCGCGTGCTGATGTGCAGCACAACCGGTCGCTCCGCGGCCGGCGCGGG
>JBFGDF010000018.1:0-34616 GCA_041580775.1 Gemmatimonadales bacterium | reverse complement strand
GGGGGCGGGTCCCGAGGGGCCCGCCCCCGCGCGGGTTCAGGTCAGCGACCGAACTCGAACGAGAACACGTGGATGTTCTGCAACTCGCCCATGTTGGTGTAGGCGTAGTCGAGGAACAGCCGGTTGCCGAGCAGGGGGAGAGCCAGGCCACCACCGAACGACAGGCCGTAGCTGAACGACCGGAAGTCGGCGTTGGCCTCGTTGACCCACCGCTTGCCGCCCCGCACGAACACCAGGTTCCGATAGTTGAACTCGGTGCCGACCGCCATCTGGAGGTCGGTATCCACGGCGTCCGTGAAGTCCATGGCCACCCGCCAGTGCAGCTGACTGGACGGGGACAGCAGCGCGTCGGCCGAGCCCGTCAGGTTCGACACGATGGCGAACCGGAACATGGTCGGCAGCTGATACGACACCGTATTGAACCGGATCGGTACGTCCACCGGGAACACCTGCGTGTTCTCGATGCGCCGCTGGATCAAGGCGCCGTCCATGCGCGCGGACGGGCCGATGTTCATGACCGCCCCCGCGATCTGCAGACCGTACAGGCCGGTGTTGAACGCCGTGCCGACGTTCATGCCCCACCACGTCGCCGTGGCCTGGTCGATCCCTTCCGAGATCACCTGGGCACCGACCCCCACCTGCAGCCGATCGGTGAGCCGCCGGCCGTAGTGAATCCCGACCGCCTGGCCGCCGAAATCGAACTGATCGCCGAACTGGTTGTTCTCCCCGGCCGGGTCGAACTCCGTGGTGCGGGGGATGTCGCCGGAATTGAGCCCCACGTAACTGATGCCGAGCCCGCCGCCGAACAGCGGCAGCGCGACGCCCGCGAAGTCGTGGGAGATCCCGAGATCGTCGTACAGCTCGGCGTGCGTGAACGCCGCGACGATCCCTTCGGTCTCGCCGAGGAACGCCGGATTCCAGTACATCGCCGTCGCGCCTCGGGCCATGCCGGTGTAGGCGCCGCCCATGGCCTGCGCGCGGGCGCCCACACCGATTTCCAGGAAGTTGGCCCCGCGAGTGCCGACCCGCGTGACCGCCGTTTGATTGTCAGGCGTGAGAAACTCACCCGTGCCGGCCTGGGCGACCAGTTCGCCGCCCACGCCGACCACCAGGAGCGCCACGCCGAGCATCGTCTGCCGGATCATATCGAAGCCTCCCTTACCGCGTCGTGCCGCGGATGACGACGAACTTGCCGCGGGCATTCTGTGTCGCGCCGCCCACGTCGGTGGTCAACACCCACAGATAGAGCCCGCTCGCCAGCTCCGTGCCCTCACGGGTCCGGAGATTCCAGGCGAGATCGCCCGTCTCGTTCAAGTCGGCCTGGGTCCAGGTGATCTGCTGGACGAACTGCCCCGAGACCGTGTAAACCCGCAGCGTACCGCTCGGCGGGACGCCGGCCCACATGATCCGCGATTCGGTGATGTTCGTCTGGTACTGCGAGAACACCACGAACGGGTTCGGCACCACCCGGATCCGGGCCAGGTCGTCCGCCGTCACCGAGGTGATGGCCGACCCGGTCACCGGCGCCGTGAGCGCAAACGCGATCTCGGACCGGCCGGTGGCACCGTTGTAGTACTCGAACGTCGTCACGGCGCCCGCCTCGGTCGGCACGTACGGGGCCGGCTGCGCCACCGTGGCCGGATTGTACTGCGGGCGGGCATCACAGCCCAGCACCGCCGTGAACGTGATCTCCGGGCGGATCACCGGAATCGGCTGGCCACCGGCGTCGAGCACGACCAACGTGTCCGTGCCGACCACCACCACCGAGTCCCGGGTGACGTCTTCGATGAAGAACATCACGTCGCCCGCTACCCACTCGGCGGGCGGGATGGCCACCCGGGCCGTGTCGTTCCCGGACCCGAGCACCATCGTGTTGTTGAGCCGCGACGTGACGGCAATCCGCACGTCCCGGCCGAAGGTCGTGTTGCGGACCGTGAACGGGAACCGCATGGGCACCAGGTCCGCCTGCGGCGTGCCCACCAGGGCGGCCGTCGCGGCGTCCGTGAGCCCGGTCGTCCCCAGCGGCCGCGACCGCAACGCCGCATCCAGCTCCGCGGCCGTCGCTGCCGGGTTGGTCAGGTTGAGCCTCAGCCCGCGCGTGAGCCCGAACGGGTCGCTCGTCCACGTCACCGTGTACGCGCCCCGCCCACCGCTCCGTGCCGCCGACGAGCCCTGCTGCCATTGCACGTAGAAGAGGTTCACGTTCGTGCGGTTGACCGTATCGCCCGCGGCCGTGAGCTGCTGCTCGCTGCCCGTGGCGAAGGTGCCCTCCAACCGGTTGTCGAACCCGACCGTGAAGCCGGGGAAATCGTTGCGCGCGAACAGCCCGGTCGGCGTGGCCGCCGAGCCGGTGAGCAATGCGGTCGCGAAGAACGGCTGGCCCGCTTCGTTCACCAGGACGAAGCCCACCGCCCGGAACACCGTCACCGTTGTGTCGCCACTGGTGGCAGTGCTGGACGGGGTGCCGGCGAACGGAATGCCGGTTGGGTCGTTGGTGCCGTACTGCGCCGTGCGCAGCACCGCCGAGACCGGCGTGTTGCCCGGCCCGGCCGCCTTGACCGTGTCTTCCACCAACACCCAGGCGGAATCCACGGCCCCGGTCGCCGCATCGCGGACCGTCGTCACCGTGATTCGGTTGCCGAACGCGGCCCGGTACCCGCCGGCCGTGACGTTGCGGGTGAAGCCCACCGTGACGGGCACGGTCACGTTACCGATCGTCCCGGTGATGGACAGCTGGGGCGGCCGATAGCCGGCCTGCTGGCCCACCGGCACGTACACCGACACCACGTTGACATCGGACGTGGCCCGCGACAGCGGGTTGGCCAGCTGTGGCGCCACGACCAGGGTGTCGAGTCCGCCCGTCGCCGTGAGCACCTGGAGCTTGAGCCCCCGGCTCTTGGCGAGAATCGCGTACAGGTGACTCTTACCCGGGAAGACCGTGTTGTCCGTGAACACGTTCGGAATGTCCGCGCCCGGCGCCCGGTCGATCAGCGAATAGGCGCGCCACCCCACCCCGATCGGCGTGCCCCGCTCGTCCACCGCGGGATCGCCGTCGCAGTCGCCGTCGGCGGTGAAGTTGGCCCCGCCGTCGCACGACTTGTAGATCTCGAGCCCCGCCAGGTTGTCGGCGGCCGCCGCGCGGATTTCCGCCACGAGATCCCGGCCCGGCAGGGTCTGGAACGTCGTGTCGGTGATGAGCACCGGCGTCGTGGCCACCGTATCGATCCGGATGATCAGCCGCTGCTGCTGCGCGTTGATGTCGCGCAGGTCACCCAGCGGTGTCCCGGCAGGTGCAGCCTCCATGTCATCGGCGAACTTGAGCAGGAACGGATCCACCCAGCGCTCCGACTCCTCGCCGAAGAAGATGCTGATCGAGGAATTCTGGCCCACGAGCCGCGACGGATCGGTGATATCCGCCTGGGAGGCCGCCCGCACCGTGGTCGACACGATGTGGGTCGCCGGCGGCGCCTCGGGGCCAAAGAAGAACGTCTGATAGAGATCGAGCGCGGCGTCGAGCTCCGAAATCAGCGAGATCGAGTCGGACTGGCCGGAGATCGAGAACCAGAACGCCGTGGTGTCGCCGGCCTTGAGCTTGATGGGACCGACGCCGAAGATCCCGCCGATGTTCCCGTAGCCGTTCACGTGCCCGCTCGGCGACGTATCGGCAAACGTGGTGACGCAGCCGTCCTCGTCGCACGAGTCCAGGAACAGCGTGTCGGGCACGCCGTCCTTGTTCCAGTCCCACGTCGGTCCGGGCGCCAGCACCGCCCCCGGGCCCGGCACGTACTTGTTGAACTTGCCCGTCTGGGCCGGGAAGTTGTTCGACCGGAACGTGCGCCAGTAGCTCCGCGCGGCGATCGTCGCGGGGTTCCGCCCGTCGAGCACCAGATTCTCGATCGACGCGAGCATGCCGAAGGCGCGCTTGTCGGACACGTTGAACGTCTCAGCCGTGCACCCGCCGAAACCGCACTGGTGCCCGTGATTGAACGTGATCGTGTCGCCGGCATTGGGATGCGAGGGATCGTAGAACGGGCTCGTCGGATCGCTGAACTGCTTGTTGCGCAGATCCCCGATGGGCGACTTGAGCATGGTGATGCCCGTGGCCCCCCGGCCGAAGCCGGCGTTCGTACCCGTGGTGCAGCCCTGCGTGGCGCCGGTCACGACCGGCGCGCCGTTGCAGTTGGGGTTGACCCCGCTCTGCATGAAGATCCCGCGGCCGCTCCACGGCTCGTAGTAGTTCGCGTAGTTCTGCGGCGAACCGCCCGTGCCGGTGGTGAGCCCCAGGTACAGCGAGTCGTAGTCGATGCCCGTACCCCACACGTCAGCCGTCTTGTTGACGACGGTGAGACGGTAGAACACCGTGCTCTGCACGCTCGGCAGCCCGAACTTCCACGCCTCGGCCCGCCACTCGAGCCCCACGGGATAGCCCTGGATGACCGGCGCGCCGGAGCCGCCCGGCACCGCTCCGCCAAACCGTGCCCGCTGTTCCTTGTAGTAATCCGACAGCACGTAGTAGGTCGAGTAGCTGCCGACCGGCTTGGTCTCGATGAACTGGTTGGGAACGCGCCAGTAATCCCAGTTGAAGTTGGGGCCGGCGATCGCCTTGTAGTCCTGCCAGCCCTCGATGTTGATGTTGCGGGCGCCGTCGAACCCGCTCGACGGCCAGCTGGGCGGACAGTCCGACGAGGCCAGCACCGGAATGCCGGCCGGCATCGAGCCGTTCAAGGAGAAGCTGGAGTTGTCGAGGCAGGAGCCGTCCGAGGTGGACTGCACGCCGCTGAACAGCTTGCCCAGCGTCCCGTCGGCCGGGCCGGTCTCGATGATGAGCCCGCCGATCAGGTTGCCCCACATCACCGCATAGCCGTCCCCGGTCGCGTTCGCGGCCTCGGGCGCCACCTTCTTGATCTTGCGCCACTCGGACGGCGGCACGCCGGAGATCAGGCCCAGCTGGAACCAGCTGAACAGGAAGCCGCGGCCAGGCTTGTTGACGTACATGCAGAAGACGACGCCGTTCGACCCCGAGAGGTTGGCCGGCCGCTCGCACGGGCCCTCGTTGGTCGTGGCGAACTGGAAGTTGCCCGACATCCGGAACCCGACGGCCGCGTAGTCCGCGTTGCCGAAGAGGTTGAATCCGGCTGCCGGCGGGCAGTAGTCCGGCGCGCCCGTGGTGTTGTCCACGGACAGGCACTGCGAGCGCGCGTTGTCGGCCCACTGCGCTTCGGCCGGCGTCACCCAGAGCAGCGCGAGCACCGCCCCCAGGGCGAATCGACCGACATGCCGTAGCACATTGCGCATAACTGACGGTGTCCTTTCCAGAAAGTTCTTCCGGGGGCGCGGCGGATGCCGCACCCCCGGATCGGTCAGCCTCAGAAGCTCACCCGCGCCCCGGCCAGGATGGACCGGCCCGCCTGGAAGAACTGGGGCCGGTCATAGAACGTCGTCGGTGAGTTCTCCCCCACCGTGTTCCCCTGGCGCGCGCGGCTCTGGTCGATCGAGCCCACGTCACAGCGTCCGGTCGTCGCGAAGACCTGCACGCAGCCCTGCGAGTTGAGCAGGTTCGTGGCCCGCACGAACGCCCCCATCCGCACGCCGGACAGCGCGAAGTCCTTCGACACCTGCGCGTCGAGGACCGCGGTGCCCGGCGCCCGGCCGGAGTTCCGCTCCAGCTGGTCGTCCCCGAAGCCGGTGAACGACAGGGTCGGCGTGTACGGCAGGCCGCTCGCCGCCCGGAACGTGACCGACGCCGCGGCGTTGGACAGAATCGTATTCAGCCACGCGAGGGACGTCGGCTCCTCCTGCCCGACGCGGAAGATGACCGAGGCATTGAACACGTGCGGCTGGTCGATCTCCGAGCGGATCTCGCCCAGCGCGGCCGGATCGCCTTCCTCGATCTGCGACTGGAACTCGCGGTCCGGTGGCGCCGCGTTGGTCGTCGCCTGCGAGTACGCGTAGTTGAGGTTGAACGACCAGAAGTTCGAGAGCCGCTTGCGCACCGCGATCTCCACGCCGCGCACGGTGGCGAAGTCGCGGTTCAGCAGCACGCTGTACCCCGGCAGCGCCGTGTTGTCGTACGTCGTCCCCGGATCGAACACCTGGTTCCCTTCCGCATCGACGCCACCCAACGCCACGCCCGACAGACCATACTGGTCCTTGTTGAACAGCGTGACCTGGAGCGCGTAGTCCCGGCCCAGCTCAGTCGCGAAGCCCACCTCGTAGGAGGTCGTCTTCTCGATCAGCAGGTTGGGATTCCCGATGAACGACGACTGGCCGGTCGAGGGCGCGATGATCGGATGGCACTCGGTCGACGGCGTTGTCGAGCCGGGCAGCACCTTCACCGCGTCGGCGTCGCAGACCCCCTCGTCGGGCCCGGCGATCGTCCCGATACCGGTGTTGGTATAGAGGTTGTTGTACAGCGGGTTCTGGCTGTAGCGCCCGAAGTTGAAGAACACCTGCGAGCGCTCCGACAACGGGAAACTCACGCCGATGCGCGGCGAAAACTGCGTGCGCCGCGACGACTCGACGAAGTCGTCCTGCTGGGCCACCCGCGCCGCGCTGTCGAGCAGCGTGCTGGTCCCCTCGAAGATCCGCTCGGCCGTGCACGCGTCGAAGCCCGTGTGCGACCCGCCGCTCGGATCGGTGTACGTGAACGGCTGGCTCGCGAAGACGGTGCCGTTGCAGACGTCGTCGGCACGGGTCCCGTTCGTGGGATCGCGCGGATTGGCGAAGAACAGCCCGCCCGCCCGTCCGAAGTCGAACCGGGCACCGAGCTTGATCGTGATGAAGTCGTACTCGATGCGGTCCTGCAGGTAGAGCGCCGCATCCCATGGCGTCGCCTGATAGCCCGACGGGACCACGATCACGTCGTTGATGCCGAGGTTCCGGATTTCCCGGAACTCCAGGTCGTGCCGCTGATAGAAGGCGCCGAACTGGAGCTGGTGGTGGTCCGTCACCTGGCCGCTGATGTCGGCCCGGCCGGCGACCGTCTTGAGGCGCTCGCCGCCAAAGAACTCGTCGGTGCCCTGCGTGGGCCCCAGCGAGATGCCCGGTGCCACGAAGCGGCCGTTGAAGTTGATGTCCGCGAACCGGCTGCCCAGGCAGATGCCCTGGAAGAAGTTGCAGGTCTCGCGCTGCTGATCGAAGTAGGACGCGCCCACCGTGTAGCTCCAGCGGCCGAGCACGTGATCCCACTTGCCCGAGACGAAGTCCCGCTTCACCCAGATCGAGCCCTGCACGACGTCGCGATAGACGCGGTTGCCGGTGTTGCCGACCCCCGTGCCCACGCGCAGCGTGTCCGTCAGGCTGTTGACCGCCTCGCCGGCGAGCGGATCGCCGTAGGTCAGCAGGTAGTCGAAGTCGTACGGCAGCCGCTGCCGCCGGTACGTGATGGCGTTCACGCTGACCTTGAGCGTCGGCTGGAAGTAGTACGTCAGCTTGCCCAACAGGTCGTACTGGTGGTCATAGCCGAACGCCCGCCACCCGGCGTTGAGGTCGTTGGTGGTCGCCGTATTCTGCAGCGCGTCGAAGTCGAGGACGTCGTCGTCGAACTCGAACACGCCGTCCTTGCCGTCCTGGGTGCGGCCGGAAACCATGAACCGGGCCTTGTTGGCCGTGCCCGGAATGGGCCCCGACACGTAGCCTTCGAGCTGGTCGTACTGCCGCAGCTCGTCGGGCCGGCTCCCCAGGGCGCCGCCCACCGACGACGTCGTCCACGACACCGCCCCGGCCAGGTTCGTGCCGCCCTCGCGCGTCGCGATGTTGATGATGCCCGACAGCGCGTTGCCGTACTGCGGCTCGAACCCGCCTCGCTGGAAGTCGATCTGCTCGACCGCTTCGCGCGTGATGTCGAACGCGGGACCGCCGAAGACGAAGTTGTTGATGGGGAAACCGTCAATCAGGGAGAGCGTCTCGCCGCCCCGGCCGCCGCGGATCCGCACGGGCGTCGCCGGGTTCCGGCGCGAGTCCGTAAAGGACACGATGTCCGTGTTCTGCGGCACCTGCAGGAATCCCTGCTGCAGCGAGAGCACGCCGGCGATGTTCGTCACCGGCAGCGCCTCGATCTCCTCAGCGCGGAGGTTCGAGCCCGAGCCCGTCACCCCGGGGGCGATGAGCGGGACCGCCTCCGCCGTCACCACGATCTCCTCCACGCCGACCGCCCCGGTGGGGGCCAGGTCCGCGTCGATGGCGCGGGTGACGTCGATCTGCACCAGCACGTTGGTGAACCGCGCCGAGGTGTAGCCGATGCGGCGCACCAGCACGGCATACGTGCCCGGCGGCACGTTCACGATGAAGAACCGGCCATTCGAGCCGGTCAGGGCGCTGATCCCAGTACCCTCCAGGATAACCTGGGCGCCCTCGAGCGGCGCGCCCGACTGGGCGTCCGTCACGATGCCGGTCAGCTTGCCGGTCTGAGCTTCGGCGGTGCCTGCAAACACCACGCAAAGCGCCAGCACCGCAAGCCCGGCCAGAAGGCGGGACATTGCGTGCTTCACTGTTGTTCTCCTGTGTTCCTGGGAAGGAAACGAGTACTCGAACAAGACAGACGGTATGCGCGACCTCCTCTCGTTCCGGCGCCGAAGGCGTGACCGCGACACCGCAGACTGGCAACCGTCCTCTTTTGAGGACAATCACCCTCGGCCGCATACGCCTCGGCAGAACTGACTTCTATTGTAGTAAGGCGGGCGACCGACGCCGCTCCGCCACGGAGCAACCGCACGGTGGGGCCGGCTGGAGCCGGCGTGACACGCGCGGGCGCTGCAACGGACACCTCCGGAGCGCGCCGCGTTCGTCAGACATCGTGGCAAGGGACCCGGCCGAGCCGGACCCATGCAAGCCAACCTACCGATCATCCCGCCGGCCCGCAAGATGTGACGCGGCGCACATCAGGTTGCTGGCGGACCACCGCAGGCGGGGATATCCTCCGCAGGAGGCCTCGCGCCGGCAGCCGGCCCGGACCAGGAAGGACTCGGATGTCCAGCACCGACCCCAGACACCTGCGAGCCCCGGTAGGCGCGGTGGTGGTGCTCACCCTCGCCGCCGCCGCCGGGACCCCGGCGTCTGCCCAAGGGCCGCAGGCGGACGACGCCGTGGCCCGGGCCAACCGGCTCGTCGCCAACGCGGGTCAGTTGGCGGCCCGGGGTGACACCGCCGCGGCTCTGACGGAGCTCGCGGCGGCCGCGAAGCTGGCCCCCAACCTGGCCGAGGCGCATTACCGGCGCGGGATGCTGCTCGCTCGGCAAGCCGGCACCGGCATGGGGGACATGTTCCAGCGGCGGGCGGCCGAGGCGGCGCTGGAGCGCGCCCTCCGCATCGAGGGCGGCAACCCCGCCTACTTCCTGGAGTTGGGCCGGCTCCGCCTCAAGCAGGGCATCATGCGGCTCGACGCGCAGCGCTTGTTCAAGCGGGCCCTGACCGCCGCACGCGAGCGCGGAGACGCCGCCCTCGTCGCGGAGGTCGAGGCCGAACTTGGTGACATCTACTTCCGCCGCTACCTGGCCGTGGGGCACCGACGCCTGCTGACCGGCGACGCCCGACAGTTCGACCCCGACGAGGCCATGGGCAACCCGCACTATGCCAAGGATTTCCTTGCGCAGCGCACCAGCGCCATCGAGGACGCGGGCGAGCTCGATCTGCGTCAGGCCGAAGACCACTACCGCTCCGGTGCGGCGGCCTGGCCCGCCCACGACGCGGCGCACGCGGGCCTCCTCGGCATTCTCTACGACGAGCGCCGCTACGAGGAGTTCTACGAGCAGGCGCGCCACTTTGCCCGGGCCGCCCCGCGGAATCCCCGCGCGCACCTGTTTCTCGGCCTCGCCCTGTGGCGCCTCAACCGCCCCGCGGAAGCCGCCCGCCGGTTCGAGCGGGGCCTGGCCCTGCTCCCGCCGGCCGATCGCGACCCGCTCACGGACATCTCCACCATCCTGCGCCGCCGGGATGCCGAGGAGTACCAGGCCCTCACGGCCGCGCAGCGGGCCGAGTACAACCGCATCTTCTGGTCGGCCAGCGACCCGTTGAAGCTCACGGCGGAGAACGAGCACCTGCTCGAGCACATCGCGCGGGTCGCCTACGCCGATCTGCGCTACTCCGCGCCGGAGCTGCGGCTGCGCGGCTGGACCACCGACCGGGGCGTCATCTACATCCGCTACGGCCCGCCGCCCGTCATCGCCACGTTCCCACCGGAGACCGCCGAGCTGCGGGACGACCCGGCAGCCCTGGGAAAGGTGACCACCGTCTGGTTCTACCCCGAGCGCAACCTGCGCTTCGTGTTCTACGGGCCGCCCGGCTACAACTTCGCGCGGTTCGCCGGGGAGTTTCAGGCCTACGCCGAAGACGCTCGCTACGCCCTGCCCGTGAAGTACGACAACGTGCCGGTGAACGAGGCGCTCGATTCGATTCCGGTCCAGCTGGCGGCGTTTCGCCGCACGGACGACAGCGTCGGCGCCGAGCTGGCCTTCTTCGCCGGCATCCCGCTCACGCGCATGGCGAGCGGCGTGGATCTGCAGGAGGGACCGATCGAGCACGGGTTGTTCGTCACCGACCCGCTGGAGCGGGACGTGGTGACGCAGCGTCGGGATGAGACGGTCCAGTTCGCGGCCGCCCGACAGCTGGAGCAACGCACGTTCACCACCGTCCTCCCCGCCGGGGAGTACCGGTTCCGGGTCGAGGCCCGGCAGCCGACCACGCGCCGGGCCGCGCGGGGCGCCGGGCGGCTGGTGGCGGACGCGTTCGACCGCCCGGGCCTGATGCTGAGCGACGTCGTGCTGGCCGACCGGGTCGCCCCACGCCTGGACGCGCCCGCGGCGCGCCATGATTTCTTCCTCGACCCGAACCCGGCGATGCAGTTCGCCCCGGGTCACGAAGTCCATCTGTACTGGGAGATGTACAACCTCCGGCCGGACAGCACCGGCACGGTGGCGTACGAGGCGGAGATCGTGCTGCGGGTGCAGTCGCTCGAGCGCACCAATCTCGCGGCCCGCATCGTGGGCGGCGTGCTCGACGCCATCGGCACCACCGCCAAGGGCGACGATCAGGTGACGGTCCGGTACGACGTGAGCGAGGTGCTCGCGGGCCGGGGTCGCCTGCCCGGCTGGGTCGCCGTCGACCTCGCGGACGCCCCCAGGGGTACCTACGTCATGGAGTTGATCATCACCGACCGGCACACGAGCCAGACGGCGATCCGCCGCCGCGTGTTCACCGTCACCGACCCGCCGTCATGAGGCAGGCGCTGGTCGTGGCGCTCGCGCTGACCCTCGCCGCGACGCCGCTCGAGGCCCAGGATGGCGGCGGTCGGCTCCCCCGCAAGTGGCTCGTCGCCGGCATCGGCGCCCTCGTGGCGAGCGCCTTCGCCACGGTCTACGCACTGAGCTTCGAGGGTGACATCGGGGGCTGCTCGGGCGGGGCCTGTGTGGTGCCGGCCAGCGCGCTCGGCGGCGCCGTCATCGGGTTCATGATCGGGAGCGAGCTCGACAAGCTCTACGCGATCCGGTACCGACACGCCCCGCCCGTGACGCTGCGCGGGCGCGCCCTGCCGCTCGCCGTCATGCCGACCGATCTCGCAGTGCGCCAGCGCAACGTGCTCGTGACCGGAGCCGAGGGACTGGAGGTCATTCGCACGGGGCCGGCCTTGGATCGGGTCGGCCTGCGGGCGCGGGGACTCCGCGGCATCGGTCCGGTGACCTCCGACAGCGCCGCTAACGTGCTGCTGGTTGGCACCCCCGTGGGGCTGTATCGCTTCCCCCTGCGTGGCGACGACCTCGGCACACTCGCTTTCCCCGGCGAGATCTCTGCGCTCGCCACCGAGGAGGACCATGTGGCCCTCGGGCTCGGCCCCGACCTCCAGCTCGCGCAGCTCGCCGACTCGCTCCGGCCGGTGGCCGACGCGATCCCGGAGGAGGCGCGCATCGTGGACCTCGCGTGGCAGAACGCCGACCGGCTGTGGGTCCTGACCGAAGACCGGCTGGTCGCGTATACCGCCGACGGGGCCGGCACCCTGACACCGCGCGGCGCGTTCCCGCTCCCCGCGCTTGGCCGGCGGCTCGCCCTGCAGGACTCGATGGCCTACGTCGCGACGGGGTCCGGCGGCGTCTACGCGGTGGACGTGCGCGACCCCGCCACCCTCGTTGAGCGCGGCAACTGGAGCGGGGCCCGGTTCGCGTACGACGTGGCGGTCATAGACAGCACCGTGTACGTCGCAGCCGGTCCCGAAGGCCTTTATCTGCTGCGACCCGGACCGGACGGCTTCCGGGCGATCGGGCTGTCGCGTAGCCTGGGCTTCGTCGCCGCGGTCGCGTCGGACGGTGAGGCCCTGTACGTGCTCGACCGGAGCGGCGTCCAGCTGCGGCGCATCCCCCGGGCCGGCACGCGATGACGCGCCGCACCCAGCTCGCACTCGGCGTGGGCGGCGTCGCTGTCATCCTGGCGGTCGCCGGCGGCGCGCTCGCCGCCCGGCGTGACGCCACCCCGCCCCCCATCCCCGGCGGGACGGCGGTTCAGGACGATCTCCTGGCCGCCCGCACCAAAGGCGCGCCAGCCGCGCCGATTACGGTGCTCGAAGTCGCGGATTTCCAGTGTCCGGCATGCCGCGTGTTCGCCGTCGAGACGATGCCGCTGCTCGACCGTGAGTACGTGGCCCCCGGGAAGGTCAAGTTCGTGTTCGTCAATTTCCCGCTCGTGCAGATCCACCCCAATGCCGCCGCCGCTCACGAGTTCGCCATGTGCGCGGCCCTGCAGAACCGCTTCTGGCCGGTCCACGACATGCTGTTCGACCAGCAGCAGGTCTGGGCCCGGCTCGACGATCCGAGCGCGTACTTCTTCAGCGTTGCCGCCGCCGTCGGGATTCCCGCCGACTCGATCGATGCGTGCCTGAAGACGGGGCAGGCACGCGAGCTCGTCCTGCGCGAGGCGCAGGGCGTGGCCGGCGCGGGCGTGCGCAGCACGCCGTCGTTCGTGATCGAAGGCGGCCTGCTCGCGGGTGCTGCCCCGATCGAGGAGTGGCGGCCGATCCTGGATTCGATCTACGGGGCCAAGACCAGTGGCGAGAGTGTGAAACGTGACGAGGGCGTGAAACGTGAAAAGTGAAACGTGAAACGGGGCTTCCCCGTTCCCTTCGTTTCACGTTTCACGTACTACGTCATCCCCAACACCGCCAACCCCACGTCATACAGCGCGTGCGTCCACGCGGTGATGCCGAACCCGCGTGCGACGTAGAGACCGGACAGCAGCGCGCCGGCGATCGCGCGGAAGGTGAAGGACGGCAGGGCCCAGGGGTCGCCGAACGGTCCGATATAGTGGAACCCGGAGAAGACCAGGGCACTGCCGACGACGGCCACGGCCACCGAGGCTCGGCGTGACCACCCCAGCGCGAGCCCCCCGGCGGTGAACCCGGAGACCAGCAGCACCCGGAACAGCAGTTCCTCGTAGATCCCCGCCCCGAGCGAGACGACGAGCTGCGCCCCGAGCGAGAGGGCGACCGGCTGGCTGCCCTGGACGACGAGCAGCGGCGGGCGGAGCAGCAGCCCGGTGAGCGTCGAGACCACGGTGCCGAGCAGGGCGGCGTACACCAGGCTCTCGGCGAGCATGCCCGCGAACACGGCGCGCCGGAGTGGGCCCGGGTGCCGGCGGCTGTCGCGCCAGACCAGCCACCCGCCGATACCGAGCAGCGCGAGGGAGAAGAGCGCAAGGCCGTGCCGTCCCCCGAGCGCCACGAAGGCGGTCTTCAGCAGCACGTCGGCGCCGTTGCGCACACCCGCGAACGCCGATCCCGTCATGCCAAACGACAGGCCTTCGTAGAGGAGGAGCAGGGGCAAGGCAAACAGCAGGCTGTAGCGCGGCGCGCGCGCCGCGGCCCAGTAGCGGTGTGGCATCATGGCGCAGAAGCTAGCACATTCGAGCCGCCATGGGATTGGCTTACCGGCTCGCCGCCCGCCTGGCGCACCGCGCGTCGCCCGCCGGCCGCAGGTGGGGTGCAAGCCTGGCCGGGCGGCGGGACGCGCATCGGCGCTGGGTCGCGTGGGGCGCGGGCCCACCCGACGCGCCGATGCTCTGGGTGCACGCCGCGTCGGTCGGCGAGGCGCTGGCGGCGGAGCCAGTGGTGCGTCGGCTCCGCACGGCGGTCCCCACCTTGCGGGTGGCGCTCACCCACACGTCGCCGTCGGTCACGCATTTTCCCCTCCCGTGGGCCGATCGGGTGGACTACCTGCCGCTGGACGAGCCGCTCCCGGTGGCAACCACGCTCGATGCGCTCCGCCCGCGACTCCTGCTCTTCAGCCGCGGGGATCTCTGGCCCGAGCTCGTGGGCGCAGCGGCCGCGCGCACGATCCCGATTGCCGTGGGCGGGGCCACGGTCCGGCCCGCAAGCCTGCGCCTGCGCTGGCCGACGCGGGCGCTGCTGCGCGGCACCTATCGCCACGTGCGGTTCCTGGGGGCGGCCTCCGCCGAGGATGCCGACCGCTGGGCCCGCCTGGGCGTGCCGCCGACGGCCATTCAGGTCACGGGCGATCCGCGGCACGATCAACTCGTCGAGCGGCTGCCGGACCTCACCGCAATCGCACCGCTCCGCGTGTGGGCGGAATCCCGGCCCGTGCTCGTGGGCGGCAGCACGGAGCCCGCGGACGAGCCGATGCTCTGCGCCTGGGCCGCGATGCTTCGGACGGCGGAGCACCCGGCGCGGTTGCTGCTCGTGCCGCACGATCCCGCCGAGGCACGCATCCAGCGCGTGGCGCGCCACGTCACGGACGTGGACCTGCGGGCAGAGCTGTGGTCGGGCGGCGACGTCCGGGGCCAGCCCGACGTCGTCGTTGTCGCGCGCCGCGGCCTGCTCGCCGATCTCTACCTGCTCGCGGCGGTCGCGTACGTCGGGGGCGGGTTCCGGCGCGGCGGTCTGCACGCCGTGGCGGAGCCGGCGGTCTGCGGCGTGCCGGTGGTCGTCGGCCCGCGCTGGCGGGCCTTTCCCGACGCGGCCGCCCTGCTGTCCGTCGGCGCCGCCTGCGCGCTCGACGCGGCGGTGCCCCGCGCCATGCCCCCGACCGTGCGCCGCTGGCTCGACGACCGTGACGCTCGCGACGCCGCGGGGCTCGCCGGCCGGGGAGTCGTGGCGTCCGGCGCGGCCTCGCGCACCGCGTGGGCTCTTGCGCGCCTGCTCGACTCCCCTACGTTGGGGCGCATCTGAGCGGCGCTCGGAGCGGGTCCGGTCGCCGGCAGACCACCCGCACGGAGGGACGACCCATGAAGAGACTCGGCGCAGTGATCGTCGCGGCCTTGCTGCTGGTCCCGGTGACCGGCTTCGCGCAGGGCGGGACGACGATCGAGATCGGCACCGGCGTCGGTGCCGGCATCCTCACCAATGGCGGCACGTTGACGAGTATCGGAGCTCCCGGTGGAGGCGTCTTCGGCCAAGCACCGATCTACGCCTCGTTCTTCGTCTCCAACTCGGTGATGATCCAGCCGGAGATGGCGCTCACCATCCTGTCGGGCGGCGGAGAGACGATCACCACGCTGGGCGCCGCGGCCAACGTCGGCTACGCATTCTCCGGCGCCAGTGGTCCGTCTCCCTACGTCGCTGCCAGTGGGGCGGTCCAGTACGCGAGCGCCGGCGGCTCCTCCAATTCCGAGTTCGCGGCCGGCGGAAAAGTCGGGTACCGCGTCCTCGTCAACTCGGGGTTTGCGGCGAGCTTCGAGGCCGGGTTCCGGCGCTGGTTCGACTCGAGCGTCAACGAGATCACCATTGCGCTGCGGCTCGGCGGCATCGTGAGCGGATCGCAGTAACAACCCTAGCGGCAACACGCCACGCGGGGCGCCCCGACGACCGGGACGCCCCGCGGTTCGTTTCGTGGCGGGCGGCTCAGAGACCCGGCAGCGTGAGCCCCACCGACAGGCCGGCACCGAACACCAGCGGCGAGGCATCGCTCGCCGTAAGCGGGCCCGTCCCGTCCGGATCCCCGAAGCGGATGTAGTCCACCGCGAGGTGCACGCCGAACATCCCGCCGATCTTGGCGTTGATCCCGCCGGACATCCCCAGCTTGGCGTCCGTGTCGGAGCTTCCCACCGCCGGATCGAACCGGCGGATGTGGAGGCGCGGGGCCACCCACGGCGAGATGCTGAATCCCGGGGTAGGCAGCTTCAATCCCACCGCCACGGCGATCGGCACGTCGAGCTGCTTGTCGTCGCCTTCCTTGAGGTAGCCGGCCCCGATCTGGGCCGACACCTTCACGGGAATCACCGGCAAGTTGATGATGTTCACGCCCACGTCCGCGCCGAACGCGATGGCGCTCTCCGCACCGGTGACGTCCGGCTTGACCGAGCCCACGCCCGCCATCACGTAGAAGAACGGCAGGCCGAGCACGGCCCGGGCACCGAAGTAGTTGGTCTTGAACGAGGCGTCGTTCAGCCCGCGGCCATAGTCCCCGGCGAGCATGACGCCGGTGCCCATGCCGACGGGCACGTACACGGGGTTGCCGTGCATCTGCGCGGCGGCCGGGCCGGCGACCAGTGCCAGCGCCGTCACCGCGGTAGCCACCCGTATCACTCGCTGCATGTCATCCTCCTAGTACGAGTATGGCCTGGGGCCCGCCCCAGGACGGGCCTCTTTCTTCCGCGCCCAAGATCGGGCTCCCTGTCCCGACCGACTGTGACGGGGGCCGCAAACGGCCCCAGGAACGCGCCGCTCCCGCAAACGACACGGGGCGTCCCCTGGGGACGCCCCGCGCGCACTGCCTCTCGAAGAGAGGCAACCTTACATCGAGCCACCCGTCTTGAACGTGTAGTGGAGGCCAACGCCGGCGATGAAGGGGCTGCCGCCGCTGACGTTCGTATAGTCGACCGCCACATCGAAGCCCACGCCCATCGGCAGGCCGATGCTGAGACCGCCCGAGCCACCGAACTTCGTGGTGCTGGCCGAGGTCCCCGTGCCCGGGTCCACGCGCAGATACCGGATGCCCGGGGAAATCCATGGCACCACGGTCAGATTGGGCGAGGGCACGTTGATGGCAAGCGTCACGCCCGCCGGGATGGTGAGCGCCTTGACGCTGCTCTTGCTCGAATAGGCGGCTCCCGCGACGACCGCGACCTTCACCGGAAGGTCCGGACCGAGCGGAAGATTGACGCCCACGTTGCCGCCGAACGACACGGTCTTCGCGACGTCGAAATCGAAGTAGGAGGCGCCGGCGCCCACCCAGAACATGTCGGCACCGTACGTGAGCATGCCACCGGCGCTGTTGGCCTTGCCGGACGCGTCGTTCAGCCCGCGCCCGAACATGCCGCTGATCGTGACGCCGGTTGCCGCCGGCGCGTAGTTGTACGCCGGCAGGCCAGAAAGCTGCGCCGAGGCTGGGGCCGCGACGATCGCGAGCGAGAACGCGGCCGCTAGAAGACGTGTACCCAACTTCATCGGAACCTCTCCCTTGGATGGAGTTGAAATCGCTTCGAGAACTGCCGAGTCCAGCTCGCCGGGAGCACCATGCGTCCGGCGCGTAACTCTCAGTCTGCGAAGGGCACTAATAGCTACACCTCAACCGATTTCCAGTCAATACCTTTAGCGTTTCTTCATGAACCGTTTTGGGAGCCTTCCTGCCCCCGCGCCCCCCTGCCGCCGGGGGGTCGCGCCGGACCCGCGTCAGCGGACCCAGACGGCACTGATGGCGACCCCTTCGGGCGCCCCACTGGTCCCGATCCCGCCGCTCACCCGCACGTCGAACACGCGGCTGAGTCGGAAATCGGCCCCGAACCCGAAGCCGAACTCGGCCTCGAAGTTGTCGTTGAACCCGACGTCGCCGAAGTACATGAACAGCGTCGGCTGCACGTACGGCACGATGCTCACCTGCGACCCCTCCACGTCCAACCGGCGCCCGAGCGACAGGCCGACCGGCACGTTGAAGATCGTGCCGCCGTTGAACCGGAACCCGCCACCCACGATCAACGCCCCGTCGAGCGGGAAATCCTGGGTGTGGGTGAGCACGCGGTACCGGGCTTCGGCGCCGAGGAGGATCTGATCCTCGCCCGGGTCGTTCACGAACCCGATCCCGCCGCGGAAGCCGATGTCGAACGCGCGATAGCCGAACCGGAACTGGCCCTCGAGGTTCGTGAGGTCGCCTTCCTGAAACGAGATGGTGCCACCAAACTCATGCCGGGCGAATGCCCGGTACGGGGCGTTGAACGACGGCGTTGCCGTCGCCTGGGCGGCCACCTCCCCCGCCGCCACGGCGAGTCCCAGGACTGCGAGGCCGATCACGCTGCGCTGCATGCTGCTTCCTCCTCTGATGGCCAGTTCATTCGGCATCCGCGCGCTCTGCCACGACGCGGACGACATCGTTGACGACCTGCAGAAACCCACCCTCCACGCGAAACCCCTGGGTCGCCCCTGCGGTCCGGACTCTGAGCCGGCCGGTGCCCAGCAGGGTCAGGAAGGGCGCGTGGCGGGGCAGAATCCCTACCTCGCCGTCATACGCGGGTGCCACCACGGCCTCAGCCTCGCCGTCAAATACGGCGCGCTCGGGCGAAATAACCGTGACCCGCATCACCCTGCCTGCATCTTCCCGGCGGTCTCCACCACTTCCTCGATCCCGCCCTGCATGTAGAACGCCTGTTCCGGCAGGTGGTCGAACTCGCCGCCCACCACCCGCTCGAAGCTCTCGACCGTATCGGCCAGCTTGACGTACTTGCCCGGCCGGCCCGTGAACGCTTCGGCCACGTGGAACGGCTGGGACAGGAAGCGCTGCACCCGCCGGGCACGCGCCACGAGCTGCTTGTCCTCCTCCGACAGCTCGTCCATGCCCAGAATGGCGATGATGTCTTGCAGCTCCTTGTACCGCTGCAGGATCCGCTGGGTTTCCAGGGCCGCCCGATAATGCCGATCGCCGAGGTATTGCGCATCCAGGATCCGGCTGGCGGAGTCGAGCGGGTCCACCGCCGGATAGATGCCGATCTCGGTGAGCGCCCGGGACAGCACCACCGTGGCGTCGAGGTGGGCAAAGGCGGTCGCCGGCGCCGGATCCGTGAGGTCGTCGGCGGGCACGTAGATCGCCTGGACGGACGTGATGGAGCCCTTCTTGGTGGACGTGATCCGCTCTTGCAGGTCCCCCATCTCCGTCGCCAGGGTGGGCTGGTAGCCCACGGCGCTCGGCATCCGGCCGAGCAGCGCCGACACCTCGGAGCCCGCCTGCGTGAACCGGAAGATGTTGTCGATGAACACCAGGACGTCCTGCCCCTCGGTGTCCCGGAAGTACTCGGCAATCGTGAGCCCCGTGAGCCCCACGCGCAGCCGCGCGCCCGGCGGCTCGTTCATCTGGCCGTAGATCAGCGCCACGGACTCGAGCACACCGCTTTCCTTCATCTCGAGGTAGAGGTCGTTCCCCTCCCGGGTGCGCTCCCCGACCCCGCAGAACACCGACCGGCCGCCGTGCCCCTTCTGGACGTTGTTGATCAGCTCCATGATGATCACGGTCTTGCCCACGCCGGCCCCGCCGAACAGGCCGATCTTGCCGCCTTTCACGAACGGCGCCAGCAGGTCGATGACCTTGATGCCGGTCTCGAAGACCTGCGTCTTGGGCTCCAGGTCCACGAACTTCGGTGGCTTGCGATGGATGGGCCAACGTTCGGCCTCGGCGGGGATGGCGGCGCCGTCGTCCACGGGCTCCCCGATCACGTTCAGGATGCGGCCCAACGCGTGCTCCCCCACCGGGACCGTGATCGGCCCGCCGGTATCGCGGATCTTCATGCCGCGCACGACACCGTCGGTGGAGCTCATCGCCACGGCCCGCACCTGATTGCGGCCGATGTGCTGCTGCACCTCGGCCACCAGGCGGAGGTGGGTCCCGGCGACCTGCTCTTCCAGCTCCAGGGCCGTGAGCAGGTCCGGCAGCTGCGTCGGCTCGAACTCCACGTCGAGCACGGGTCCGATGACCTGCACCACGGTGCCAAATAGGTCTGCCATGCGTCTAACCTCGCAAAGCCTCCGAACCGCCCACGATCTCCGCGATCTCCTGCGTGATCTGCGCCTGTCGCGCGCGGTTGAAGGTGCGTCGTAGGGTATCGATCATCTCGCCGGCCGAGTCGGTGGCGTTCTTCATGGCCGTGCGCCGGGCGCCCTGCTCCGCCGCCGCCGTCTCCACCAGGGCCCGGAACATCTGGTTCCGCACGTACTGCGGCAGGATGGTCGCCAACAGCTCGTCCACCGACGGCCGGATGATGGCGTTCTCCGCCGCGTTCCGATCTCGCCGGCTCCGATCCCGCGGCGGACGGATCGGCAGCACCGGTAACACCGTCGGCGGCGTGGAGAGCGGGCTCACGAACTTGGCGAACACCACCTCCACGGCATCCAGCTCGCCCGCGGCGAACCGCGCCATCAGCGGGGTCACCAGCTCGGTGGCGTGGGCCAGCGTCGGGCGGTCCCCGATGTCCTGCCGGTGCCCGGCGATCTCGCGCCCCAGGAAGCGGAAAAACCCGATGCCCTTGCGGCCGACGAGGTGCAGCTCGACCTGGCCGCCGCCCGCCTCGAGCCCGAGCACCCGGCCCTGGATCTCGCGAATCAGGTTGGCGTTGAACGCGCCGCACAGCCCGCGATTGCTCGTGATCCCCAGCACCGCCACGCGTCGCGGGGCACCCTGCACGGCCCGCAGCAGCGGGAACCGCTCGCCGAGCGAGGGGTCGGCGAAGTCGCCAAGGACGTCCGCCAGGGCCTGGGCGTAGGGACGCGCGGCGACGACCCGGTCCTGCGCACGCTTCAGCCGCGACGTGGCGACCATCTCCATCGTCTTGGTGATCTGGCGCGTCTTCTCGATGGACCGGATGCGCCGGCGCAGCTCGCGGGTCTTGGCCATCAGGCCTGGATCGCCTTGAAGTCCTCGATCGCTTTGCGGAGCGCGGCGGTCAGCGCGTCATCGAGCGCCCGCTTGGTGCGGATCGCCCGGGCGAGATCGCCGCGGCTCGCCGTCACGAACTCGACAAACTCGGTCTCCCACTGGCGGATTTTGCCCACCTCCACGTCGTCCAGATACCCGTTCGTGACGGCGTAGATGACCATGATCTGCTGCTCCACCGCCATGGGCCGGAACTGGGGCTGCTTGAGCACTTCGACGATGCGCTGCCCGCGGCCCAGCTGCTTCTGCGTGGCGGCGTCGAGGTCGGAGGCGAACTGCGCGAAGGCTTCGAGCTCGCGGTACTGCGCGTACTCGAGCCGCAGCCGCCCCGCCACCTGCTTCATCGCCTTGATCTGCGCGTTGCCGCCCACCCGCGACACCGAGATGCCCGGGTTGATCGCCGGGCGGATGTTGGCGTAAAAGAGGTCGGTCTCGAGGAAGATCTGCCCATCGGTGATCGAGATGACGTTGGTCGGGATGTAGGCGGACACGTCCCCCGCCTGCGTCTCGATCACGGGGAGCGCCGTGAGCGACCCGCCGCCGCGCGCCTCCGAGAGCTTCGCCGCCCGCTCGAGCAGGCGGGAGTGGAGGTAGAACACGTCGCCGGGGTAGGCCTCGCGCCCCGGGGGCCGCCGCAGCACCAGCGAGAGCTGGCGGTAGGCCGCCGCCTGCTTGGAGAGGTCGTCGTACACACACAGCGTGTGCCGCCGCTCCTCGTACATGAAGTACTCGGCCATGGCGCAGCCCGCATAGGGCGCGATGTACTGCATGGGGGCGGGGTCGGCCGCGCTGGCGACGACGATCACCGAGTAGTCCATCGCGCCCGCGTCCTTGAGCCGCTCGACCACCGAGGCCACCGTCGAGTTCTTCTGCCCGATCGCGACGTAGACGCAGATGACGTCCTGGCCCTTCTGATTGATGATCGTGTCCACCGCGATCGCGGTCTTGCCGGTGCCCCGGTCGCCGATGATCAACTCGCGCTGCCCCCGGCCGATCGGGATCATGGAGTCGATGGCCTTGATCCCGGTCTGGAGCGGCTCCTTCACCGGCTGGCGATCGACGATCCCCGGGGCCTGGGTCTCCAGCTTCCAGCCGTGGCTCGTCTGGATCGGGCCGAGCCCGTCGAGCGGGCGGCCCAGCGGATCGACCACCCGGCCGATCAGGGCCTGGCCCACCGGCACCTCGAGCACGCGGCCGGTCCGCCGCACCTCGTCGCCTTCGCGCAGCGTCAGGAAGTCGCCGAGAATGACGGCGCCAATGCTGTCCTCTTCGAGATTGAGGGCGAGGCCCGAGATGGTCTCGCCCGTATCCGAAGACGTGAACTCGAGCATCTCGCCCGCCATCGCGGAGCCGAGGCCGTAGATCCGCGCGGTCCCGTCCTTGACCTCGAGCACCGTGCCGACCTCCTGGATGTCCAGGGGTTGCAGGTCGGCGGCCTCGATCTCCCGCAGGAGCACGTCCTTCAACTCGCCGGGCCGGAGGATGGATTCAGTCGCCATGCGCCCTACACGCTAGTGGTCTGGGAAGGCCAACCCGGAGAATCGGGTATAGCTTGTGAAAACTATCACAAGCCCCGGAGGCCGCAAGGCCGCCGGGGCGCGGCATGCCGGGTCAAATCCTACTGCGGGTCCGGCCCCGAAGGAAGCGCTGGAACACGCCGCGCGGGGTGAGCCGTGCCAGCTCGGCCGGGGCCACGCCGGCGACGCGCCGCACCGTCTGAGTAAAGTGGCTGGGCGACGAGAAGCGGAGCACCCGGGCGACGATCGGTGGCGTGTACCCCGGATTGGCCAGCAGATCCGCCGCGCAGACCACGCGTACCAGATCGATGACGCGCTTGAGGTTGGGCGCTCCGCCCGCCGCGAACTCGCGCGAGAGGTGCTCGCGCGTGCGCTGCACCACCCGCGCGATCTCGGCGGTGGTCGTGCGGCTCCCGACCCGGGCGAGCACTTCCGCCCAGGCCCGCCGTTGGATCGGCTCCGTGAGGCGCAGCAGCCGCGGCGCGTCGGCGAGGTCGCGCTCCCGAGCGTGACTCGCGGTCTCGGCGGCCACGAGCGCTCCGGCCACGGGCTCGTCCACCCCCTCCACGAGCAGCGCGCGGACCCCGTGGGCGGCGCCGCGCTCGAGCGCCCGCGCGTCGTCGGGCCGGAAGGGGCCGCAGGCGATGACTGGGATCCGGGGATAGTCCGCCGACAGGACGGCGACCTCGCGCAGCCAGTCGTGATCGCGGGGCCGCACGACCACGGCATCCACCACGTCGCGCGCCAGATGCGTGTGGACGGCCGCGAACGACCGGCAGGCCCGCACGCGGACGTGCGGCGGCAGTCCCCGGCGGAGCGCGGTCCGGAGGGCCTGGTCGCCGTGCACGACCGGCACGACGGTCACGCCGGCTCCGGGCGGTCCCCGTCGGCGGTGCCGTTCACCACGTAGTCGCGCGCCGTCGCGAGGATGCGGCGGGAATTGGCGTGGGACAGCTTGGCCATCGCCGCCTCGAAGTCGAGCCAGACGCAGGCGGCGATCCCTTCATCCGCCTGCGGCGTCGGGTCGCCGGCGGGCGACGTGAAGAGGAAGAAATGACAGTACTTGTGAATGACGCGACCGCCATGGCGGAAATACCAGTCGATGCATCCGAGCGGCTCATGGAGGACCAGATCGCCCAAGCCGGTCTCCTCTTCGACTTCCCGGCGCGCGGCGTCGGACGCGCTCTCGCCCGCGTCCACGTGGCCCTTGGGGAAACCCCAATTGCGATGCCCATCGTGGATCAGGAGGTAGCGGACCGTACCGTCGCCGCGCCGGACGACGACCCCGCCCGCGCTGGTTTCCCGTCGCGCCCGCTGCCGCTTCACCGACCTAGAAGACCGAGAACTTGAAGTACTTGCGCGGGTTCGCCTGAATGTCGGCGAGCAGCTGGCGCAACTGTTGGACCGCGAGGGTGGCTTCGACGTAGAGTGTCGAATCGCCGATCAGGAGCCCGACGGTGCCCATGCGGTTCTCGATCCGGCTCGCGACCGAGTCGGCGGCCTGGATGACCCGCACCAGGCTCTGCTGATTCTCCCGCGCCGCGCCGAGCAGCTCGTTGAACGAGCGCGAGGCCTCGCGCACCTGCTCCGACGCCATCTGGGTGTTTTCGAGGATCCGCGCCAGCTCGCCCTGGTTGGTGGCCGAGTCCACCCGGGCGAGGGAGCTCTGGAGGCTCTGCGCCGCCCCAGTCAGCAGTTCGGAGCCCTCGTCGAGGCGGAGGCCCACGCCCCGCAGGACGTTGGTCTGCTGCTCCGTGAACGTGGCGATCTGGTCGGCCACCCGGCCGAAGTCGCGGATCGACTCCTGCAGCTGGGCCACGGCGGTGGAGTCGAACGCCTGCTGGACGCGGGACGACACCGACGCAATGTCGGTGGCGATGCGGCCGGCCTGCGCGGTGAGCTGGCCGATGTCCGGCAGCGTCGCCCCGGGCCAGAGGTCGTCCCCTTCGGCGGCGGCTTCGTCGAGCGCGCGGCGCACGTTGGGATCGTCGGGGGCCTGATCGAGGCTGATGATGCCGGCCTGCCACTCGCCGAAGAGGGAGGCGGAAGCCGCGATGATCGCGGGGCGCGGCGGGAGGGCGACGTCCCGATACACCTGCAGCTCCGCTTCGACGAAGTTGCGCTCGCCCAGACGGATCGCGGCCACGCGGCCCACGCGGACGCCGCGCAGCACCACCGGGTCGCCCACGCCAAGGCCGCCGACGGTGCGGAACCGCGCCGTGAACCGGGTGCCGCCCTGCCCCAGGTCGGCCTGCGACAGCCAGATCGCCCCGACCACGATCAGGAACAGGGCCGCGAAGACGGTCACGCCGACGACGAGTTCGTCCCGCTGTTTCACGCGCGCGCTCCCGCTCCCCGATCCGCGTCCGCCGCGGCCTCCGGGCGGCCTTCGATGAACTGCCGCACGACGGCGTCGTGGCTGTGCCGGATCTCGTCCACGGTACCGACCTGCCGGACCGTCCCACGGTACAACATGGCGATGCGATCGCCCACCGTATAGGCGCTGCGCATGTCGTGGGTGACGACGACACTGGTCACGCCGTACGCCTCCCGGGTGCGTACCATGAGCTGGTCCATCACGGCGGCCGTCACCGGATCGAGCCCCGTGGTGGGCTCGTCATAGAGGATGTACCGGGGCCGCAGCGCAATGGCCCGGGCGATGCCCACGCGTTTGCGCATCCCCCCGGACAACTCGGCCGGATAGCCGTCCTGGTTGCCCGCTAGGCCCACCAGTTCCAACGCCTCGGCGGTGCGATCGGCGATCTCGCCCTCGGCCAGGCCCTGGCGCCGCAAGCCGAGTGCCAGGTTCTCCGCGACCGTCATCGAGTCGAACAGCGCGGCGAACTGGAACACGAACCCGATCGTCGAGCGGAGCGCGCGGAGCGCGTCGCGGTCCAGCAGGTGAACGACCTGCCCGTCCACCTCGACGCCGCCCGCGTCGGGCTCGAGCAGGCCCACGATGAGCTTCAGGGCAACGCTCTTCCCGGTGCCGGAATACCCGATGATGACCGTCGTCTCGCCGTCGGGAATCTCGAGCGAGAAGCCCTCGAGCACCGGCGTCGCGGCGAAGCCCTTGTGGACGTCCCGAAACGTGATCACAGGAGGAGGATCGCCCAGAAGGCGTCGAGCACGAGGATGAGCTGGGCGCCGAGCACCACGGCGCGCGTCGTCGCGCGCCCGACTTCCACGGCCCCGCGGCGGACGCCGAGGCCGCAGTAACAGCCAATGAGCGCGATGGCGAAGCCAAAGGACATGCTCTTCAGGAGTCCGAACCAGATGTCCTTGAACTGGTAGAAGAGCCGCAGACCGCGCACGAACTCCACCGTGGTGAGCTCGAGCAGGTTGACGGCGGCGACCAGTCCGGAGCCGACGCCGACCGCCACCGCGACCGCCACGACCAGCGGGAACATGACCGTCGCCGCGAGGACCCGCGGGGCGACCAGGTACGACGACGGATTGTACGCCAGGGTCTCGAGGGCGTCCACCTGCTCGGTGACCTTCATGGTGCCGAGCTCGGCGGCGATGTTCGCGCCGACGCGCCCGGCCAGGGCCAGACCCGTGAGGACGGGGCCCAACTCGAGCATGATCGACTTGCCGACGGCAGTGCCCACGAAGTAGAGCGGCACTTCTCCGGTGAAGGTATAGGACGCTTGCAACGACAGCACGATGCCGGTGAAGGTCGCAATGAAGAGCGCGATCGGGAGGGAGTCGACCCCGACCCGCCGCATCTGGACCACCGTGAGCCGTGGCCACACGTCCACGTCCCGCAGGCCCCGCACCATGTCGGCGAGCACGTGGCCGACCGCACCGAGCGAAGCCAGCCAGCGGGCGACGGCTTTGAGGACGAACCGGAGCACGGGGCGAATCTAACAGCCGGAGACAGGCGGGGCAGCAGTGGTCGCGGGGGGCCGGCACGCAACAGGGGCGGCATTGCTGCCGCCCCTGCGTCGGTTTGCCCGGCCGCGCTCGCTCAGGCGGCGAACGAGCCCAGCGCCTTGCCGACGTCGCCTTCCCGCAGTCGCTTGAGCGCGCGATCGCGCAGCTGGCGCACGCGCTCGCGGGTCACGCCCAGCATGCCGCCGATCTCCTCGAGCGTATGCTCGCGACCGCCGTCCAGCCCGAAGTAGAGCCGGAGCACCTTCGCGTCGCGGGCCGGCAGCGACCGCAGCGCCGCCTCGACCTCGTCGCTCAGGAACCGCTCCATCGTGCGCTCTTCGGTGTCCGGCAGGTCCTCGGCGATGAACCGCTCGATGAGCGCGCGGTCGCCGTCCGGGTCGAGCGGGGCATCGAGCCGCACCTCACCGGTGTTGAGCGCCGCCAGCGACTGGACCACCTCGAGCGAGAGCCCGGTGGCCTCGGAGATCTCCTCGGGCGTCGGCTCGCGGCGCAACTCCTGCCGCAGGTGCTCGGCCGTCCGGACGATCTTCGAGAGGTCGGCCGTCCGGTTGAGCGGCACCCGCACGGTCCGCCCGTGGCGGGCGAGCGAGGCGAGGATCGCCTGCCGGATCCACCACACGGCGTACGAGATGAACTTCACGCCCTGGTCCGGATCGAACTTCCGGGCAGCGGTGAGCAGGCCCACGTTGCCCTCCCCGATCAGGTCGGTGAGCGGCAGGCCCCGATTCTGGTATTTCTTGGCGACCGAGATCACGAAGCGCAGGTTCCGCTTGGCAAGCTCCTGCATGGCCTCCTGATCGCCGGCCCGCACCTTCTTGGCGAGCGCGATCTCCTCGTGCGGCTTGAGGAGCGGCGTCTTGCTCACCTCATAGAGGTACTGGTCGAGGAGGTCCCGGTCGTCTTCATTGACGGCGATCATCGGCGCAGGCCGACGCCGCCGCTTCTTGCGCTGTGTATTAGCCATGACACGTCCCATATATCGCCAAACGCACCGCCGCTCAAGGGGGCAGTGCGCACCCTGTCGTCGATTCCCGAATACCCCGCTCGGGCCGGAAAGGTTGCGGGCGGGCCTCCCCGCGCTTGACAACCTTTCTGACCCCCGGCTAGGTTGCCGTGTTCCAACCGGGACCCGCCGCGGGGCCTGACAATATAATGGGGGCGTAGCTCAGTTGGGAGAGCGCGTGAATGGCATTCACGAGGTCAGGGGTTCGATTCCCCTCGCCTCCACTCTCACAGACGTCGACGCCCCCGAGACACCGCGGCGCGCAGGGCGGGGGCGGACGGGATGGCGGGACACCCCAGTTGATGTGGTTGCGGGGTCCTGTTATGCTCATCCCGGGAGACCGCCGGACGGCTGTGCGCCTCGGCGGCTCGGCACGCGGGAATAGCTCAGTTGGTAGAGCACAACCTTGCCAAGGTTGGGGTCGCGGGTTCGAGTCCCGTTTCCCGCTCTCGCACAGGCGAACGACGGATCGGGACGAAGGCAGATCATCGGCGCGGGGTGGAGCAGTCTGGTAGCTCGCCGGGCTCATAACCCGGAGGTCGTGGGTTCAAATCCCACCCCCGCTACTAGGGCCTAGACGGACAGTGGGAGACGGCTAGACGGCTAGCGGTGTCTAGGGCTGAGGAGAGGGGTGGCCCCCCCGTTCCTGGCTCCTAGGAGCCGCTAGCCGTCTGACCGTCTGGCCCCCTCGATCCGTCGCGGCAGGACGGGCGGTTAGCTCAGTTGGTTAGAGCGCCACGTTGACATCGTGGAGGTCACTAGTTCGAGTCTAGTACCGCCCACTACGCCGGTCTGAGCCGGAGGAAGGTGGGCGCCCAGACGCACCGCAGGTTCGCGTCTCGGCGTCTCGGCGTCTGAAGTCGCGGCGTTAGCTCAATTGGATAGAGCATCTGGCTACGGACCAGAAGGTTGGGGGTTCGAGTCCCTCACGCCGCACTCCACCACGGGGCGTAGCGCAGCCCGGTTAGCGCGCCTGCTTCGGGAGCAGGAGGTCCCCGGTTCAAATCCGGGCGCCCCGATCACCTTACTCGACGGCACGACGGGAACCGGACCGACGGAGCGGAAAGGAATCCCCACGGCCGATCTCGCCGTCTCTCCGTCACTCAGTTTCACCGTCAAGTCGTGCGCGCCTGTAGCTCAGTTGGATAGAGCGTTGGCCTCCGGAGCCAAAGGTCACAGGTTCGAATCCTGTCAGGCGCACTGCCCGTTCGCCCCTCCTCCCGTCCCCTCCCCGGGGCGCGGGGGGAGGGGTTGTCATTGGGGTGGGGTCGGCAGGCGGTGAGTGGAGTCGAGGGGCGACGCCGGCCCTGAGGCGCGGGCCTGCAGGGCCCGGAACCGCGGCTCGTCGTGGAGGGACGCCAGGTCCGGGTCTTTGGCCACCCAGTCCCAGTTGGCAAAGCCAAGGCGCGCAACCTCTTCCAGGCAGTCCAGCGCACGCTCCCGCTGGCCCTCCAGGGCGTACAGACACGCCACGTTGTAGCGGACCCCGGCGTCCTCGGGATCGATCTCCAGCGCCCGCTCCGCCCACGCCAGCCCGCGTGCCGCCTCGCCCAACCGGCAGGCCGACACCGCGCACATCGTCGCCGCGCGGGGGTCGTCCGGATGCAGCTCGATATGTCGCTTGGCCACGGCGAGGGCGCGACGATACGCCGCCTGCGCCTGCGTGGGCCGGTCCTGCGCCGCATAGGACTGCGCCGCGAAGAACCGGGCCGGATAGTCTTCCCGCACGGCTGCAGCCTCTTCGAACCACCGGGCCGCCTCGCCGAACGCGCCGCGCTGAAAGCACTGGCGCCCGAAGTAGTAGCGCGCCTCGAACTGCCGCGGGTCGAGTCGCATCGCGATGCGGAACTCCACCTCCGCCTCGTCGTAGCGCCCCAGTTGGAAGAGCGCGAAGCCCCGCGCGGCGTGGGCTTCCGGCAGCTCCGGCCCGAGCTCGAGCGCCCGGCGGCTCGCTTCGTCCGCCCGCGCGAGATCGGCGGCGCTGGACGGGTAGTACATGTGCAGCACCGAGCAGGTGTCGGCGATCCCGGCGTGGGCCAGCGCGAACCCGGGGTCGGCTTCGATCGCCCGGTCGAACATCTGCAGCGCGTACTCGAGGCTCTTCTTGCGCCACTGATGAAAGTAGCGCAGCCCCCGCAGGTAGTAATCGTGGGCCGAGGCGTCCGCGGGCGGTGCCCGGCGGATGACGCGGCGCTCGTCATCGCTCAGGACCACGGCCAAGGCTTCGGCCACGCGCTGCGCGATCTCGTCCTGCATGGCGAAGACGTCGCGCAGGTCCCGCTCGTAGCGCGCGGTCCACATCTGGTAGCCGTCGTCGGCGTTGACCAGCTGCACCGCGACCCGCAGCGTGTCCCCGGCGCGCCGGATCGTCCCCTCGAGAATCGTGCCGACCCCGAGCGCGCGGGCGATCTCTCGCACGTCGGTGCGTCGCCCGCGGTACGCGAACGCCGAGGTCCGCGACGCCACGCGCAGCGCGCGGACCCGGCCCAGAGCGCCCGTGATCTCTTCCGCGAGCCCGTCGCCGAGGTACGCCTCGTCGGCCCCGCCGCCGAGGCACTCGAACGGGAGCACGGCGACGGACCGCCAGGGGACGGTGGGAGCCGCCTGGTCGCCGCCGGCGAACGCCTCGGCGAACTCGAGCGCCGTGGCGTAGCGGTCGTCCGGCAGTGGAGCGAGCGCCCGCACGAGGGCCACCTCGACGCCTGCCGGGAGAGTGTCGAGTCGCTGCCGGGTTGCCGGCGGCACCTTCTCAATCCGCCCCGTCCGCAGCGACCCCGGACTCAGCCACCGCCGCAGTGGCTCGCCCGCCACCAGCTCGTAGGCCACGCAGGCGAGGCTGTAGACATCACACCGGCCATCCAGTTCGGCGCTGCCGGCCGCCTGCTCCGGGCTCATGTACCCCGGCGTCCCCAACGAGAGTCCAGCCCCGGTGAGCGACTCGTCCGTCGCGAGTCGCACGGCCCGAGCGATGCCGAAATCCGTGACGACGGCCTCGCCGCCGGCGAGCATGATGTTCTCGGGTTTCACGTCCCGGTGCACGACGCCGTGGAGGTGGGCGTGGGCAAGGGCGGCGGCGACGTCGGCCACGATGCGCGCGGCCTCGGCGAACGGCACGACGGGCGCGCGGCGCATCCGCTGGCGCAGCGTCTCGCCCTCGATGCAGGGCATCACGTAGTACAACAGCCCGCCCGCGTCGCCGGAATCGAAGACGGGAACGATGTGGGGGTGGCTCAGGTGGGCGGCGATCCGGATCTCGCGCAGGAAGCGCGCGGGCCCCAGGGCCGACGCGAAGCCGGGCCGCAGGACCTTGAGCGCGACGGCCCGGTCGCCGTGCTTCCGGTCGTGGGCGAGGTAGACGACCGCCATGCCGCCGGAGCCGAGCACCCGCTCGATCGCGTACCGGCCGGCGAGCGCCGCCTGCAGCTGCTCCGCCAGGTCTTCCACGCGCGCCCCTGCGTGAAGGCGGCTCCCGTGCAACAACGATAGTCCCGGCCCCGGGCCGTGGCCAATCCGCCGGGAAGCGCGGCACACGTCCACGGCGGTGGGTCCTGGACGCGTCAGGTCGGACGCTCGCTAGTCGAGTCCCAACCGTCGGATGAGATCGACCAGCTCCGGATCCCCGCGCAGGGGATCGAGCATCGGCTCCAGCTTGAGGTACACCAGCCAGCCGCGCCGGTCGGCGTAGGCGCGCTCGAGCCAGGTCAGGCTCTCGGGATACTCGCCGAGGCCCAGGCTCAGGATCGCGAACGCCACCGGCGACACGTAGGCCGTCGCGGCGCGGGTGTCCAGCACGGCGCGCCACTCGCGGGCCCGCTCGCGCCGGCCCCGCCGGGCCTCGACGTACCCGGTCATGGCGACGGTGTAGGGGGAGTCGTCGCCCACCGCCTGCGCTTCGGCCAGGGCCGCGAGCGCCTCGTCGTGCCGGCCGAGCTGGGTCAGGACCATCGCCAGGATGCGGTGCGTTTCCTGGGCGTCCGGGTCCATCACGATCGCGCGCCGCAAATGGTCCGCCGCCGTGCGGTAGTCGCGGGCGTAGTAGTGCAGCCAGCCCAGCGACCGCCGCGCGGACACGGACGTCGGATCCAGCTCGGCGGCCGTCTTGCCGGCCGTCAGGGCGGTTTCCAGCCGGCCGCGGACGAGCTGCAGCCAGGCAAACCACTGGTGCGCCACGGCGTAGCGCGGGTTCAGGGCGAGCGCGCGGCGGAAATGGTGCTCGGCGTCATCCCAGTTCCATTCGTAGATGAAGGCCACCCAGCCGAGCGACGTGTGGGCCTCGGCGAGCGAATCGTCGAGCGCGAGCGCCTTCTGCGCCTCCGCCTTGGCGCGCCGCATGCCCTCGGCGACCGGCACCGACTGGTAGTCGAGCTGCAGCGCGTAGGCGTCCGCGAGGCCGGCGTACGCCAGCGCGAACTGGGAATCCTCGGCGATGGCCCGCTCGAAGTACGCGATCGCCTGCACGAGATCCTCCCGCGTGCGGCGGTTCCAGTGGTAGCGTCCCCGCAGGTAATGGGTGTAGGCGCGGACACTCTCGGTGTAGCGGCGGGCACTCGGCTCCCCGACGTCCCGGAGCACGCGTTCCCGCAGCGCGCGGGCGATCGCCTCGGCGATTTCCTCCTGGAGCGCGAACACGTCGGCGAGCTCCCGGTCGTAGCGGTGCGACCAGAGCAGGCGCCCTTCGTCGGTCTCGCTCAGCTGGGCGGTAATCCGGAGCCGGCGTCCGGCGGTGCGGACCGACCCCTCGAGCACGACGCCCACGCCGAGGCGGGCGCCGACCGTCCGCGCGTCCAGGGCCTGGCCCTTGAGGGCGAACACCGAGCCACGCGACGCGACCCGAAGGCCGTCCACGTGGGCGAGCACGGTGATGAGCTCATCGGTGAGTCCGTCGCTCAAGTACTCGTTCTCGGGGTCGGGGCCCGCGTTCAGGAACGGCAGTACCGCAATCGTGAGCGGTTGGCCCGGCACGCGCGGTCGCAAGCCCCCCGGGACGCGCATCGCCTCCTCGAGCGCCTGCGCGAACTCGGCCGCCGTGGCGAAGCGGTCGGCCGGGGCCTTGGCCAGCGATCGCTCCAGCACCTGCGCGAGCGCCGCCGGGACTTCGGGCCGTGTGACACGCACGGGCTGCGGGCTAGCCGTGACCTGGCGCGCCATGGTGGCCTGCGCCGACCCCCCGGCGAACGGCGGCTGGCCGACGAGCATCTCGTGCAGCACGCAGCCCAGCGCATACACGTCGCTGCGGGCGTCGAGCCCTTCCTCGCCGCTGGCCTGCTCGGGACTCATGTAGGCGGGCGTGCCGATGGCGAGACCCGCTTCGGTCAGGTCATCGCAACAGGCCGAGATGGCGCGCGCGACGCCGAAGTCCATGACGAGCGGCTGGCCCTCGTGCAGCAGGATGTTCTCGGGCTTCACATCCCGGTGGAGCACGTCGCGGCGATGCGCGTAATCCAGCGCGCCGGCCACGAGCTGCGCGATGCGCACCGCCTCGGCCACGGGGAGCCGGGATTCCCGGTCCAGGCGTGCGCGCAGCGTCTCGCCCTCCACGAGGGGCATGACGTAGAAGGGCATGCCGTCGGCTTCGCCCGAGTCGTGCAGCGGCAGGATGTTGGGATGCACGAGCGCGGCGACGAACCGGATCTCGCGCAGGAACCGGTCGGGGTGGTACCCGAAGTTGGCGAGCTCGGGACGCAGCACCTTGACGGCCACCGGCCGGTCATGCCGCAGGTCGCGCGCCTGATAGACCGTCGCCATCCCGCCGCGGCCGATCTCGCGGCCGAGCGCGTAGTGGCCGGCGAGCACGGGTTCGGGAGACGGGGACGACTGGGCCATGGACGCTCAGTGGTGCCGGGGCACGGGTGCGGGCGGTGACGCGCGCGCGGCGACCCGCCGCTGGGAGGCCGGTCGCCCGGGTATCTTACCCGAGACGCCCCATATCGGCCCGCCGGTCACCGACCCGGAGTGCGTGCATGCTGCCCACATCCCGTCTCGTCCCCCCGCTGTTCGTGATCCTCCTCGGCTCCGCGGTGGCGGTGTGCGCGCAGGAGCCCCCCGCCCACGGGAGCGCCGCGGGCCTGCCGGCGACCATCCACCAGCTGCCCCTCGTGGAGTTCGTCGGCGGGGACACGGCGGCCGGCGCCATCGACCGGCTGCACGGGACCGCCGTCGCCCCCGTGACCAGCGCCGTGGGACGGTACGGGTCGCACACGATGCAAGCAACGCTCTACCTCAGCCGCTACGCCAACGGCGAGGACGCCGAGGCCGCCCTGACCGCCATGGCGGCGCGGCTCAGCGAGGGGACGACCGAGTTCGGTCACCACACGGCGCAGCGGATCGTGGGCACGGACGTCCACCGCGTCTTCGGCCTGCGCCAGGTGCATTACGTGTTCCTGCGCGAGCGCGACCTGCTGTGGCTCGCCGTGCCGCTGCAGCTGGCGCGCGTGGGACTCGCCGACCTGCTCGACGTCCCGGCCGATTCGGTGCCCCCACTCGAGATGCCGCCCGCGCGGTGAGCGCGGGCCGCGCGGCACGCACGCCACGCACCTCACGCCAACAGCAGGAGTACGAGCGTCACGCCGTTCGCGCCGGCGACGGTCCAGCCCACCCGGCGAAGGTGGCGGGGATGGACCTTGAGCGCCACCGCCGCGAGCACCACCAACGCCGGCGGCAGCAGTGCCAGCGCGAGCGGCGCCCGCACCTCCTGGCTCGCTGCCCCCAGCAGCCCGCCCACGATCACGAGCAGCGCCAGGATCGGCGTAGCCGTGATCGTCCACGGTGTTCCCCGCTCCGGCTTGGCGCGGGCCTTGATGGCGTGCACGGCGAGCGTGATCAGCCAGAAGCTCGCGAGCCAGACCGCCGTGAACTGCGCCGCGGGCGCCACGCGCGCCCCCCCGGCGAGAGCCACCGGGGGAAGCATCGCCGCGAGCGCAGTGGCCACGACGATCTCCGTCCCCAGTGTCTTGGGCCGGCCCCGCAGCACCGGCGGGAGGGCCAGGACCGCACAGACGCCGGGGACGAGGGCCGCGAGACGCGCCGCCGGAGGCGCAACGGCAAGCGCGAGGAGCCCGGCCGTCGCACCGAGGGCGGCGAGCAGGACGATGCGACGCCGGGCCCGCGGCGCCGCGGCCTCCTGGAGGCGACGGCCGCGCGCCCCACGCAGGACGAGCAGCGGTTCGTAGAGCAGAAACCCGCAGCTCACGGCCGCGGCGAAGGCCAGGCCAGCAACCGTGGGGCCCGCGAGGAGGAACGCGGTCAGCAGCGGGAAGCCCAGCTCCGCGTAGGCGCCGTACTCGCGAGGCCAGAGCGGGGGTGCCTGTCCCATAGCGTTCCAAGATACTGCGCACGCGAAGGGCCCGTCCCGCC
>JBFGDF010000017.1:0-34807 GCA_041580775.1 Gemmatimonadales bacterium | reverse complement strand
GCTGAGTCCGGTCCGCGCCGTCAACGCCGCAGGATACGACCGTCGAGCAGCCGCACGCCGGTCGTCGGGAAGTCCAACGCGCTCAACGAGTCGATGAGGCTGGCCGCCCGGCCGGTGACGTCGGGAAAGGCCACCCCGGGACGGACCTGCATCGTCGACTGCACCACACCGTCCACCACTCGGCCCCGGCGATCGAGCAACGCACACACCACCGCGCCGCGGTTCAGCGGCTCGACGCGCGAAAACGGACCGTACGTGACCAGGTTGCCCAGCGAGTAGACGACGAGCGCGTCCCCCCGCCACTCGATGGCGCGCAGCACGTGGGGACCATGGCCGACCACGATCGCCGCGCCGGCCTCCACCGCCGCCCGGGCGAACGCCACCGGGTTACCCCGATTCTCCCCCAGGAACATCTCAATCACGTCGCGCGTGCGCTGCGCACCCACCCCCTCCGCCGCCATGTGCACCGACACCACGACGCGGCCGTACCGCGCCGCAGCGCGGGCGACGTGACGACGCACCGCTTCCAGGTCGCGCGCATCGGGCCCCCCCGTGAACGTACTGAACCCCAGCACCCCCACCGTATCGCCAGAGGCGACGGGAACGGCCGTGGCAAGGGTGTCGGCACCCGTGACGGCAACACCGGCCGCCGCCAGGTGGGTGACGGTCTCCTCGAATCCCGCCGCCCCGGCGTCCCGGGCATGGTTGTTCGCCACGTTCCCCACCACAGCCCCGCCCGGCAGCAGTCGCCGGAGCGCAGCAGCCACGGTGGGATTCTGTCGGAACTGATAGCACCGCGTCGACCCCGGTCGGCACTTCCCGGGAAACGGGCCGTCACCGATCGCGCCCTCGACGTTGAGCAGCAGGAGGTCGGCCTCCGCCACGAGCGGGGCGAGGGGCGCCAGCAGACTGTCCGGATCAGGCAGCAGCGTAGCACTCCCGGTGAGGCGCTGGGCAGCAAGCGCCCATGCCGTATCCAGGTTGCTTCCCAACATCACATCCCCGCCGGCGCAGACTTGGGTACCGACGTACAGCGGAAGGTGCTGGACTTCGCGCCACGGTAGCTGCCGGACCTGCGGTCGCGGCGACGTGATCGGGGCGACCTGGGGGAGCGGTAGGGGCGGAAGGCCCCGCGCGCAGCCCGCCGAGCAGAGCAGCGTCGCCACCAGCAGCCGGCCGGGGCGCGTCACAGACCGGTGGGGTGATCGAAGAATTCGAACGGCAGGCCAAACCGCTCGGCCAGGTGCGCACCGAGCGCCTGCACGCCCACCGTCTCACTCGCGTAATGACCCGCGAGCACGAGATTGAGCCCCCACTCCTCGGCATCGAAGTACGCATGGTGGGGACCCTCTCCCGTAACCAGCGTGTCGATCCCCCGCTCCCTCGCCTCGGCCAGCAGTCCACTCCCCGCTCCTGTGACGACTGCAACACGGCGCACCGGGTCGGGACCGGTCGCCACGACGCGCAGCGGCGGGACGCCGAGTCGCCGCTCGATCCGCCCGACCAGCTCCCCGAGCGGGAGCTCGAGCGGGCCGGCCCACCCGATCTCACGCTCGCCGTCCCCGCGGCCAAACGGTTCGAGCGCTGCCACGCCGAGCGCGCGCGCCAGAACGGCGTTGTTGCCGACCTCGGGATGTCGGTCGAGCGGGAGGTGCGCCGAGTAGAGCGCGATGTCGTGGGTGATCAGCGCACGCAGCCGCCGCCCGTGTCGTCCGACGGCAGCCTGGAGCCCACCCCAGAACAGGCCGTGGTGCACGAGGAGCAAGTCGGCACGCCGTTCGGCCGCGGCGTCGATCGTCGCCTGGCACGCATCCACAGCCCCGAGGATTCGCATCACCCGACCGGAGTTCTCGACCTGCAGACCATTGAGCGCCCGCCGGTCATCCGGGGTCTCCGCGACGTGCAGGTACCCATCCAGATGGCGGGTGAGTTCTTCGAGGGTCACGGGCATGAGGGGGTCAATGGACTGGCGACATGTCAACGACAGCAACACGACAGTAACGCGATGGTGCGAGAGACGCACCGACTGGCACATTTCGCTTGATCGTGTGACCCATCAATGGGTTAGCATGGATGATATCGGCATGGTGTCAAACGTGTGCAGATTCTGAGGAGCTTGTGGATTCCGAGGGGGCCGCGCTGGTTCCGTCTTCGGTCATGTTGACCTGACCGTTCACCTCACCGCCCTCTTGCACCACCAGGCGGCGTGTGGTGATGTCGCCGTGCACGGCGGCGCCGGTCTGCACTTCGACGCGGTCGGCCCCGGTCACCCCACCCTGCACCACGCCACCCACCACGACTTCCGGCGCCCCCATGTCGCCCTCCACGGTACCGCCCCGGGCCACCAGGATCTGGCGGTCAGAGCGCACCGAGCCGACCACGGTGCCTTCGACCTTGACGACGCCGCTGCATTCGAGCTCGCCGATGAGTCGCGTGCCGACGGCGATGATGGTGAGCGCGGCTTCCCCGCGGTTGGCGGCGCGTGACGCGTCTCGGGGGTCCGAACGGTCGGATCCGAAGGCCATCCTCAAGTCCCCTCTTTCACGATCGTGCGTGGATCCACCGCCCGGCCGGACCGGCGGACCTCGAAGTGGAGATGCGGTCCGGTGGACCGACCGGTCGAGCCCGAGAGGGCGATCACCTGCCCGGCCTTCACGGTGTCGCCGATCGCTACAAGTAGCCGCGACGCGTGGCCGTACAGCGTCTCGTATTGGCTTGGGTGCGCGAGCATCACGTACCGGCCGTACTCCGCGTCCTGGCCGAGTTCGGCCACGACGCCGCCGCCCGAGGCGCGGATCGGTGTGCCGACCGGCACCGCGATATCGAGCCCCGTATGCGTCTCGTCGCGGACCCCGGGACTCACCTGTCCGCGCGTGACGACCCCGCGGCTATCGAGCGGCCAGTGCGTTGGCACCGACAGGCTATCCTCGTAGCGCGACGGCGCCCCCGGCGGGGGCACGAGGATCGGGACCGCCGCGGGGAGCGGGCCGGGAACCGTCGGCTGAACTGCGCGCACGATATCACCGCCCAGCATGCCGCGAATCTGCTCGTAGCGTGATTCCGCATCGGCGAGCGTACGGGCGAGATCGCGCACCTGGGCGTTTTCCGCCTCGAGCCGGGCAATGCGATCCCGCAAGCCCGGGACCGTCGCGGCGCTTCGGACGATCGGAGCGTACAGGATCCCGCCCACGATCACGATCACCGCGAACACGGCGAGCAGCACGAGGCCGACGCGTGCCACGGTGAGGGGCATGCGATACGACCGCGACGCGACATCGCCGTCGCGATGGATGACGATCGTCACCCGACGCCGTTGCGTCATCCGTCGAACGGTTTCCCGAGCAGCAACTCCAACAGCCGCGCGAGATCGTCGTTGGAGTAGAAGTTCACGGTAATCCGACCGCCCTTGCCGCGGCGCGCAACGAACACGTCGGTCTTGAGCCGGCGACGAAGCGCGTCCTCCACCCGCCGCACCTCAGCATCGGGCTTGCGGACGCGCCCCCGACCGGCGCGGGGCCGACGTTGCGGCACGCGGTCGCCGCGCGCCAGCGCCTCGAGCTCGCGCACCGAGAGCGCGTCGCTCACGGTCTGGCGAGCCAGCGCCGGGATCGTCGCCGGGTCCGCCGCCTGCAACAGGGCCCGCGCGTGCCCCGTGCTCAAGTCGCCGCGATGAACGAGATCCTGGACGTCCTCCGGCAGCTTGAGGAGGCGCAGCGCGTTGGCCACCGCCGGTCGACTGCGGCCGATCAGCGCCGCGATGTCGCCGTGCGAGACGCCGAACTCCTCGACCAACCGCTGATATCCCAGGGCTTCGTCGATCGGCGAAAGGGCGTCCCGCTGAAGATTCTCGACCAGGGCCAACGTAAGCAGCGTGCGGTCGTCGACGTCCCGCACCACGGCGCCGATCTCGCGCCATCCCAGCAGCTCGGCGGCGCGAAGCCGGCGCTCCCCGGCGATGAGTTCGTAGCCCCCTTCGGCGGGGCGCACCACGATCGGCTGCAACAGGCCTGCGGATTCGAGGGACGCGGCCAACTCCCGCAGCGCCGCTTCCTCGAACGAGCGCCGCGGCTGGTAGGGATTCGGCCGAATCTGCCGCAGGGACAACTGCGCCAACGCGCCCTCGGCGCGCGCCTGCGCCGTGGTCGGCGCCGGCCCGAGCAACGCTTCCAGACCCCGGCCGAGTCGCCGGCGGGCCGTTCGGTCCGTCACGCGGAGACCGCGCCGCGCACGGGGGGTACGAGCGTCGCCTGGGTGACCGCACGCCGAATCAGTTCCTGTGCCAGGGTCAGATAACACTTCGCCCCGACGGACTGCACGTCATACATCATGATCGGCTTGCCGAAGCTCGGGGCCTCCGCCAGGCGCACGTTCCGGGGAATGACCGTGCGGAACACCTTGGTGCCGAAGTACTCCTGCGCTTCATTCGCCACCTGGCGCGACAGGTTCAGCCGGCTGTCGAACATCGTGAGCAGCACGCCGTCGATCGCCAGCGCCGGGTTGAAGTTCTGCTGCACCAGTTTGATCGTGTTCAGCAGCTGCGACAGACCCTCCAGCGCGTAGTACTCACACTGAATGGGGATCAGCACGGCGTCGGCCGCTGCGAGCATGTTGAGGGTGATCAGCCCGAGCGAGGGGGGGCAATCGATCAGGATGTAGTCGTAATGCTCACGCAGCGGCTCCAGCACGCGCCGCATGACCGATTCGCGCCCCCGCCGCGCGACCAGCTCGATTTCGGCGCCGACGAGGTCCTGCGTCGCCGGGATCACGTCGAGCAGCGGGAAGTTCACCTCGCGCAGGACGATCTGGGTGACCGTGGCATCGCCGATCAGGGCGTCGTAGAGCGACTCGCGCAATGCGGCGCGGTCGACGCCGATCCCACTGGTGGCGTTGGCCTGCGGATCACCGTCGACGAGCAGCGTACGCTTCTCCGCCGCCGCCAGCGAGGCCGCGAGATTCACCGCCGTGGTGGTCTTCCCCACGCCGCCTTTTTGATTGGCGATCGCGATCACCCTGCTCATAGTTGCATAACTCTTTTAGTTACAACAGGTTTCACCAATCTCCCGCAGCACGGTCGGTGGGCCTGACGCGGCCGCTGAATATACGAGAGCGCGGGGTCGCCGTAAAGCGAACCCGTACCCGTTTCACGTGAAACACGGGGCACGAATCGTCGGTCAGTGGAGCCGGACGAAGTACACGTCGGCGGTCGCCGCCGGCCCGAGCGAAAACGCCACCAGGGAGCCGTCCGGCGCGAGGGCCGGCGCCACGGCCCCGCTGGTTCCCGCCAACGCTTCTTCGCGGCCGTCGGCTCGAGAGACCCAGTAGAGCCCGTCACGCCGCACAAGGACCCGAGCGCCGCTGCTGTCAAAGTGCGGCTCGAGACCGGGAGCGAGCACCGCCTGGCCGCCCGAAGCGAGATCGTGAAGCACCACTTGCCACCCGGCGGCGGAGATCGTCACGGTCGTCTGCACACACGACACGAATGGGCGCGTAACCACTGTCGTCGTCGTCGTGCTGTCGAGACCCAGCGGCTCGGCGAACGCCAGCGTCCGGCCGTCAGGTGAGACCGCCGGGAAGGCGCCGATCGCCACGAACTCGGGTGCGGCCGTGGGGGCCCCGAGCACGATGCGCCACAGGGAGTCCCCGTCCGACACAAACGCCGCCGACCCATCCGGCAACACGGCGGGACCGAATGGGTCGGCGCCGCTCCGGGTCGCCTCCAATTCGGCCGGTGTGCGCCGCACCCGCTGGGCGGGGGTCGCCGCGCCGCTCACGTTCGGCAGCTCGAGCGCGCGCACCGGCACCGAGGAAAGCGGCGCGCCATCCTGGGGAGGGAGGTGATACAGCGTAAGGCCCACGACGGGCGGGGGTGGTGGCGCCGGATCGCCGCAGCCGTGAACGTCCGCGACCGGCTCACGCCACAACACCAACGTGCGCCCCGTCGGATCGAACCGGAGGTGCGCGACGGGACTGGTGACCGCCGCGCGATAGACGGCCACTTCCTCGCGGACGGTGCCGCCGTCGGGCGGCACGCTCAGCAGGGCCCACTCCCCCCCGAACGGAACCAAGCCGCGACTGCGGTACAGCAGGCGTCCACCCGGATCAAACCCGCGCACGACATCCGGGCCGCTATTGAACGTGATCCGAAACCGGCCCCCGGCCTCGATCGGCTCGACGACCGGCGCGGTGAAGACGGCGTCGGGCGGCGTTTCACACCCCGCGATGATGCTCCCCACGAGGCATCCGCCGGCCACCCACGCAGCAGGCACCAGCCGGTGTTTCACGTGAAACATGGAGGCGCCAATCTGGCTAGAACGCCATAAGATATTGTACTATAAGAGTTTACATATACCACTCATGCTGCCGAACGCCGCCGCCGCACCACCTCAAGCACCAGGTTCTGCAAATCACTCGGGCTCACTCCGGGAATCCGCCCGGCCTGGGCCAGGGACGTCGGACGCACGCGCTCGAGCTTCTGGCGCGCTTCCGTGCTCAGTGACTGCAGCTGCGGGTACGGGAGATCGGCGGGCAGCTCGAACTCCGTCAGCTCGGCGAGCCTCTGGGCGCCCTCGCGCTCGCGCGCGAGGTAGCCCGCGTACTTGAGCTCGATTTCCGCCGCGAGCCAACTTTCCTCGCACGCCGTCGGCAGGACGATCGCCGCAGCGGCGAGCAACGGTCGCAGCCCGACGCGGGGACGACGCACGAGATCGACCACGCGCTGGCCTTCCGTGATGGCGGTCTCTTGCGCCGCGGCCAGCAACGGGTTGGCCTGGTCCGGCGTCACCGATGTGCTGCCCGCCAACGCGACCAGCCGATCTTCCTCCGCAGCGCGCCGCTCGAACTCCTCCCGTTCGTCGTCCGTGAGTAAGCCAAGCTCCGTCGCCAGGGGTCCGAGTCGACTGAGCGCGTTGTCCTGCCGTAGCAACAGCCGGTACTCGGCACGGGACGTGAACAGACGGTACGGCTCATCGACCCCCCGCGTCACGAGGTCGTCGACCAGCACCCCGATATACCCCGCGTCCCGGCCCAGCACGACTGGCTCGACGCCGCGTATCCGGCGCACCGCGTTGATGCCCGCCACCACGCCCTGCCCCGCCGCTTCCTCATAGCCCGTCGTCCCGTTGATTTGGCCGGCGAAGAACAGATGCTCGATCGCCTTGACCTCGAGCCAGGGCGTCAGTTGTTGCGGCGGATAGTAGTCGTACTCGATCGCGTACCCCGGGCGGGTCATGCGCGCCCGCTCCAACCCCGGCACCGCGTGCAGAAACGCACGTTGCACCTCTGCCGGGAGTGAGGTGGACAGGCCGTTCACGTACAGCTCGGAGGTTGCCAGCCCTTCCGGCTCGAGGAATACCTGATGCCGTTCGGCGTGGGGGAACTTCACGATCTTGTCCTCGACCGACGGGCAATACCGCGGCCCGCGCCCCGCGATCGCGCCCCCGTACAGGGCCGACTCGTGCAAATGCGCCCGGATGATCTCCTTCACCGGCTCCCCCGCCCACGTGATCCAGCACGGCCGCTGCTCCGGGCGCTCCATGCGCACATAGTGGGAAAACCGGATGCCGTTCGCCTCCCCGTCCTGCCGTTCGAGGCGGGTGAGATCCACGGAGCGGCCGTCGATGCGCGGCGGCGTACCCGTCTTGAATCGATCCACTGCGAGCCCCACCGCCTCGAGCTGCTCAGCGAGATCCACCGCGGGCGGATCGCCCGCACGACCCGCGGGTACCTGCGTTTCCGTCCCCATGTGGATCCGGCCGCGGAGGAACGTGCCAGCCGTGAGCACCACGGCCTGCCCGCGAATCTCGGCGCCCGTCGTCGTACGTACCCCCACCACCCGCTCCCGCTCGAGCAGCAGCGCAGCGGCCATGGCCTGGAGGAACTCGATGCCGCCGTGCCGCTCCAGCTCGTTTCGCGCGGCGCTGCGGTACAGGGCCCGGTCGCACTGCGCGCGCGGCGCCCAGACCGCCGGACCCTTGGACCGGTTGAGCATGCGGAACTGAATCGTGGCCCGATCGGCGGCTCGCCCCATGATGCCGCCAAGGGCATCGACTTCCCGCGCCACCGTCCCCTTGGCGATGCCGCCGATGGCCGGGTTGCAGGACATCTGCCCGACCGTCTCGAGGTTGGCCGTGAGCAGCAGGACGCGGGCGCCCAGGCGGGCGGCGGCCGTGGCGGCCTCCGCGCCAGCGTGGCCGGCGCCGATGACGATCACGTCGTAGGGCATAGGCCCCGAAAGATACAGGAGTGGGGGCAGACAGTTAGACGGTCACGCAGGGAGACCGGGAGCGACCTGTCGCGACCGAAGGCAGAACCGGCGCTGTTCTGCCGCGCCGCGCACGGGAATGATGTCACAAGCTCCGCATCCGCAGCTCACCTTTACGCCATGCCTCCCTACCGGAATCTCAAGGCGTGGGAACATGCCCGTCGACTTGCCATCGAGTGCGCCAAGGCAGCTCGGCGATTCCCGGACTATGAGCAGGACGGTCTGGCGGGCCAGCTGCGACGCGCGGCGTACAGCGTGCCCATCAACATCGCCGAGGCCAGCGCCAAGAAGGGCGCGCGCGACTACACGCGGTTCCTCGATGGGTCTGCGGGGTCACTGGCGGAAGTCGAGACGATCCTGGGCATCGCCGCCGAGCTCGGATACGTCGCTCCCGCTGACTACAAGCGGCTCGAAGACGTCGCCACCGAAACGAGCAAGACGTTGTTCGGGCTCCTGCGGAAGGCCGGGGATGCCGCGACGCGCCCCAAGAAGCGTCCCTAGCGCCTCGCGCCTGCCGTCAGCTCCCCGGCTTGCCGCCTGACCCTCATCCTCGTACCCACCGCGCCAGTTCCTTGAGCCCCGGCTTCTTCCCGTACATCAGGATCCCCACCCGGTAGATCCGACCCGCCACCCACATGACCGCGAGCACGGTGGCCACGAGGATCGCCAGCGAGGCGGCCAGCTCGGGCAGCGGGACGGGAGCCGCTGCCCACCGCACCGGCATCGCAATCGGAGAGGTGAATGGAATCAGCGAGAGCGCGAGGGCCATCGACCCGCCCGGGTCGTTCAGAATCCCGATCATCAGCACGGTCGGGATCACCAAGAGCATCACGACGGGGGTCTGGGCCTGGCGGGCTTCCGATTCGCTGTTTACCATCGCGGCCACCGAGGCGAACAGCGCCGCGTACAGGAAGTAGCCGAGCAGGAAGTACGCGAGGAACGTCGCAATGGTGGCGAACGGCACTTCCGGGAACGACATCCGGCTCAGGGCCATCGCGGTCTCCGTGTCCTGGCCCAGCAGCTTCGCCACGTCGGCGCGCCGGTCGAGCATGAACTTGCCGAAGCCTACCCAGATCCCGAGCTGGAGCAGGCCCACTGCGCCCACCCCCAAGATCTTCCCAGTGAGCAGGTGGAACGGACGCAGGCTCGAGACGAGCACTTCCACGATGCGGGAGGTCTTCTCTTCGACCACCGACCCCATTACCTGCACGCCGTAAAGGAGGATGGCGATGTACAGCAGGAACCACATCACGTAGGCCAGCAGAAACGACGCTTCGCCGGATTCCCCCGTGACCCGCCCGTGCCGCACGTTGGACGTCACCAGTTCGACCGGGATCTGCGCGCGGCCCACCACCGACGGCTCCACTCCTTCCCGCCGCAGCCGCTCGGCGAAGACGGCATTCCGCAGCGCGGTTTGCAGGATGCGCATGTCAGCCGGGGACGTGACGTTCGACCCCCGGTACTCGCCGCGTCCCTCGTTGACGGTGGCCGCGGTCACGAGCAGGAAGCCGTCGATCGTCTCCCGGCCCACCTCGCCCGCGAGCGAGTCGGCGGTCCCCTCCAGTCGCTCGGGCGGGACGACCTCCAGTGCGGGGCGCACGGTTTCGGTCTGGTCGAGGATCGCCACGAGACGGCGGCCGAACCCGTCGGCCGTGGCATCCACGACCACCACCGCCCGCGCGCGCGCGCCACGCTCGGCCATCAGAATCGGCAGCGCGATTACCCCGAACATGAACACCGGGCCGAGTACCGTTCCGATGACGAACCACTTGGTCCGAACCCGCTCGAGGAACTCGCGCCGGATGACCACCCAGATCTTATGCATGCGCGGTGTCCTCCTCCGCTCGAGCCGCCGCGGCGTCCGGACCCACCATGTCGATGAAGATCTTGTGGAGCGTGGCCTCGGCGATTTCGAAGCGGGTCACGCGAGCGCCGGCCCGCAGCAGGCCTTGTAGCACGTCCTGTGGATCGGCCCCGGCAGCGAGCTCCAGCTCCGCGTAGCCCCCGTAGTCGTCCGCCCGGGCAACGAGCCGGCGGTCGCCCAACACGCGATCGGCCCCGCCTTCGCGGCGCTCCACCGCGACGACGACGTGCGAACCGCCGTGTCGCCGTTTCACCTCGGCCAGCCGCCCGTCCACCACCTTCGTGCCTCGGGCGATGATGCATACCGCATCACACAGCTTCTCCGCCTGCTCCATGATGTGCGTCGAGAACAGAATCGTGGTCCCGGCGCGGGCGAGCTCCACGACCGTGTCCTTCATGACCTGCGCGTTCACGGGATCGAGACCCGAGAACGGCTCGTCGAGGATGAGCAACTCCGGTCGATGCAGCACCGTGGCGATGAACTGCACTTTCTGCTGCATGCCTTTGGAGAGGTCGTCCGCGCGCTTGTGCTCCCAATCGGACAGCCCCAACCGCCCCAGCCACTCGTGCGCGCTGCGTCGGGCGACACCGCGCGCCACTCCCTTGATCTCGGCCAGGAAGACCAACAGGTCCACGACCCGCATCTTCTTGTACAGACCGCGTTCCTCGGGCAGATACCCGATGCGATGGCTGAGGTCCTTCCCCGATTGCCGGCCGCCAAACAGCGCGATGCGCCCCGTATCGGGCAACAGGATACTCATGATCATCCGGATGGTGGTGCTCTTCCCCGCGCCGTTGGGACCGAGGAGACCGTAGATCGCGCCGCGCGGGATCGTGAGGGAGAGGTCGTTCACGGCGGTGTGGCCGGCAAACCGCTTCGTCACGCCGTGCAGCTCGACGACTCCCGCTTCGGGCATGTGGACCCTCCTGCGACCCCGTGGACGCTCCGTGCGCCGGCAGTCTCAGGGGAGCCGCACCTGGTGTCAAGCTCCGCCCCTGCGTCCCGGGAAACCGTTCCGGGCTCGGCGGCGTTTCCGAAAAGACCATGACGACCACGCCAACCTGCCGTACCGCGCGCCTCGCGCTGCTGGCCGGCCACGAGGAACTGGACGCCGACGCCCTGCGGAGGCACCTCGATGGCTGCCCGGCGTGCCAGGCATTCGTGACCCGCGACCGGGCCCTCCTGACCCGGCTCCGCGGGGTTCACCCCCCATTGACCCCGGTCGATCTCCGCACCGCGGTCCAAATGGAAGCCGCCATGCTTGCCAGAGCGCGCCGGTTCCGCCGCCGCGCATTCCAGGGTGCGCTCCCGCTGGCCGCCGCGCTCCTCCTCGCCCTCCCGTTCCTCCGACCGACACCGAGCTTGAGTGACGTTGTAGCTCTCGCAACTACGCAAGCGCCCGTGCGCGCGCACTTCACCGCCGATTCACCCGAGGCCGTGAGCGCCTGGCTGCGACGCGAGTCGGCAATGGACCTGGAGGTTCCGGGCATCGGCGGCGCGACGGTGCTTGCCGCCCGGACCCTCACGGTCCAAGGAGCCCCGGCGGCGTTGGTGTTCTACCGGATGGGCTCCGACACGCTCACGTACCTCTCGCTGGTGGCATGGGGAGGCCGGACGCCCCGACTGGCCGACACCCTCCATCTGGTCGCAACCGGTCGCTACCGTGTCGTGCTGTGGGAGGAGCCCGGGGGCCTGCGGGCCGTGGCGGCCGTCATGCCGGAGGACGCGGTGTTAGCGGTCGCGGTGGAGTGCCGCGCCAAAGCCCTCATGCGCGGGTCCTGAGCAGCGTCCCGGCGCGCGTGTCCCACCGCCACACGTGCGGCGGACGGATGTGCGTGCCCCCGATCCACCGATCGATCGGCCGGACGTCGAGCCAGTCCACGCGACCCTCCAGCACCGCCCTGCCCTGCTCCGTGAGCGCGATCGTCCCGTCTGTGGCGGACAGCGTGAGGAGCGGCGACGGCGCGTCCGCCAAGCCCGCCACGTAGCGATCGAACGAAGCGTCGCCGAGGTACCTGGGATCTTCCGCGCGTTGCGCCGCGTGGAAGAGCTCGCGCCTGCGTGCGCGCCCGCCGAGCGCGCGCACGGCGTCCAGCGCCTGCCACTCGGAGCGCGCGAGCCCGGTGCCGACGGCGGGAAACTCCTCGAGCAGCCGCTGCAACGCCGCCGGCAAGAACGGCAGAGGATCGAGGTCGCGCCGGGCGGCCCGTCGCATCTCCTCCGGGGAGTCCGACCGAAACGCCTCCCACGTCTTCCGCGCAACGCGGTAGTGTGTCTCGACCACGGGGGCACGGTCGGCAAACAACCGCCGGAGATCGCTGGGCGACTCCTCGGCCACGTAGCGCGCGCGACAGATCAACGTGACACCCGTCGGCACCTCGCCAAGGCGATCGAGCACCTGGAGCAGCTGGAGCTGATCGTAGAGATCGTGCTCGAACCAGAGCACGACCTCCTCGCGCTCAGCGGCAGCCGCGGCGAGCCGGTCGTCCCGGGCGCGGAGCTGGCGGCGGATGCCCGCCTCGGTGCCCCAGCCGCAGCTCGCCAGGAAGCGTGCTCGCACCTCAGCCAGGGGTTCGGGCCCGAGGCCCGCCGGCACTGGTCCGTCGTGCAGCACGTCATCCCACGACAGCTTGTCGCCGGGGATTCCCGCGCGCTCGAGCGCACCAACGGCGGCCTGGCCGTTCGTGACGATGAGCACGGGATCATCCCGCGGCGCGTGCCAGCCGCCGATCGAGCCATTCGGCCACGCCCGCAAACGCGAAGTACGCCGCCAACGCTGTCGCGGCCGCCGCCGCTGGAGACGCGGGCGGCGCACCGAAGAAGACCATCGCCTGGGTCGCCGCGAGCACACCCGCGAAGATCCACGGGCCCCGGCCCCGCACGACGCCGCGACGCCAGCCGTATCCCATCGCCAGCAGCAGCAGCCCGATCTCGAGCAGGAACGCCGGAGCGGGGAAGTTCCACAGGCCGAGGCCGACCTTGGCCGCGTTGTCGTAGAGCGGCAGATCGGGACGGTGGACGATGAGGTCGAGGAACCAGTGGCTGGCGACGGCGAGGCCCACGAGGAGCGACACCCGGAAATCGTGCCGGGGTCTTCCGATCACCCGTTGCACGACCACCGCCGCGGCGAACCAGGCGCCCGTCGCCACCAGGCTGTGTGTGTACGGCATGTAGTAGAGATCGAGCGGGTTCGACGCCGTGATCCCCGGAACGATACGGACCTTCTCGACACCCGCCAGGACGAGCACCGCCCAGGCGACGTCGACGGCCTGCACGGCGAGAAAGAGCAACCCCAGGCAGATGCGGCGATCGGCCGCTTTGACGGCGTAGCTGACGGCGTAGTGCCCGACGAACACGGAAGGAACCTCTGCAGCGGCTGGGGCGGACAAACTCGCCGTCCGCGCCGCGACGCGCAACCCGCGTGACTGCTCGTACCGCTTACCGCTCCGGCCGCAACCCCCGCTGCTGCTCCCATTCGGGAACGGCCAGCCCGCCGGCGTCGCGATAAAAGCCCAGGTCACGCCCGGTTCGCTGCTTGGTGAGGTAGGTGATCTGCCCCGTGTGCATCGCAAAGTGCTCCACGACGTGGAAGATCGCGTGGAACACCGTGACGTCCCGTCCCTGGATCGCGCGGGGCGCCGTGAGCTGCTCCGCGGGCAGGTTCGCGAGCACCTGATCGGCGTCCGCGACGGCGGCTTCCAACCGACGCAGCACCTCACCCCGGGGCAGGGGACCGCGTTCGTCAAACTCGGACTGCCGATGGCGGGCGTCGGGCGCCCCGCCCACCCCGGCCACGATCCACTGCCGCACGTTGCCCGCCAGATGAAGCAACAGGTTGCCGATGCTGTTCGACTGCTCGTTGGGGCGCCACCACAGATCGGCCTCGGTCACCCGCGCCACGCACGCCCTGATCTTCACGAGATACTCGCCAGTCAGATACCGGCGCGACTCCTCCAGGAACGCCGCGCCGACGCCGGGTGATTCACCCGTCACGGTGCACCGTCGTCGGCGAGAACGCCGGCACACAAACCGCGACGTACGCGGCACCCTCCGGCGTGCTGTAGCGGACCCACTCGCCGGCCTCGGTCCACACCGCCTGCCCGGCCCGCACCTCGAGGGTCCCGTCGCGTGTCTCGACCCGGAGGGTGCCCTCGAGCACGAGCGTGAACTCGTCGAATTCGGGAGTCTGCCCGGGCTCCGCCCAGCCTGCGGGACTGCGCATGCGGGCGACACTCACCGCGGCCGTTCCGCTGTTCACGCGACCCACGAACTCCTCGATGATCTTGGGCTTCGTGCCCACCGCTTCGACCCGCGTGGGCCGCTCGATGAACCTCGCCACGGTCAGGCCAGTTCCTCGAAGGTCGCCGTGAAATGCCGCAGGAATGGCGGCTCGTGGGTCATCCGGAGGCCCCGCAACTCGGCGCGCCTGGCATAGACCTCCGCCGCGGCCTCCACGACGTAGTCGATGTGGCTCTGTGTGTAGACCCGGCGCGGAATGGCGAGCCGCACCAGCTCCAGCGACGGCCGGGTGTCCTTACCGCCGAACATCACGCTGCCCACCTCCACGCTGCGAATGCCGGCCGCACGGTACAACGCGCAGACCAGGGCCTGGCCGGGAAACTGGGCGGGCGGAACCTGCGGCAGCAGTCGCCCGGCATCGATGTAGATCGCGTGCCCGCCGGGCGGCTCGACGATTTGATAACCGATCCGGAGAAGTCGCTCACCGAGGTACTCGGTGGAGCGAATGCGATACGCGAGGTAGTCCTCGAGCACCACTTCCTCGAGTCCCTGGGCCATCGCTTCGAGATCCCGACCCGCGAGCCCTCCATAGGTCACGAAGCCCTCGGTCAGGATGAGCAGGGCGTCGGCGCGCTGGGCCAGCGCCTCGTCCCGAATGAGCAGGATCCCTCCGATGTTCACGAGCCCGTCTTTCTTGGCGCTGATGGTTGCGCCATCCGCCAGTTCGAACATCTCACGCACGATGTCCCGGATCTGGCGCTTCTCGTATCCACGCTCACGCCGCTTGATGAAGAACGCGTTTTCCGCGAACCGACAGGCGTCGAGAAACAGCGGGATGCCATGGCGATCGCATACCGCGCGCACGGCACGCAGGTTCTCGAGGCTCACCGGCTGCCCGCCCGCGGAGTTGTTGGTCACGGTGACCATGCATAGGGGAATGCGGTCCGCTCCCACGCGGCCGATCAGCGCGTCCAGTTTGGCGACGTCCAGGTTGCCCTTGAACGGATGTCGGTTGGCCGGATCGGCCGCCTCGGCAATCGGCAGATCCACTGCCTCGGCGCCCGAGTGCTCGATGTTCGCGCGCGTGGTGTCGAAGTGGTTGTTGTTTGGAACGATCGTGCCGGGCCCGCCGACCAACTCGAACAGGATGCGTTCGGCGGCCCGCCCCTGGTGGGTCGGCAGGATGTGTTCGAACCCCGTCAGGTCCCGCACGACGTCGCGGAAGCGGAAGAAACTCTCCGCCCCGGCATACGACTCGTCCCCCCGCATGATCGCCGCCCACTGGAGGCTGCTCATCGCCCCCGTGCCGGAGTCGGTGAGCAGATCGATCAACACGTCGCGGCTGCGGATGTTGAAGACGTTGAAGTGCGCGTGGCGGAGGATGCCTTCGCGCTCCTCGCGCGTGGTCATGCGCAGAGGCTCGACTGCCTTGATGCGGAACGGCTCGATGATGGTCTTCATGGCGCCGCGAAGTTAGCCAATCCGCCGGAGGCGGACCAGCGGTATCACCCGGCCGCCAACCGCCAGACCTGCGCGACCAGGAAGCACGTCGCGAGACCGAGCCCGAGGGGCAGGGCACCGGCGACGGCGGTCCACTTCGCGCTCCGCGTTTCCCGGTAGATGGTGTACAGCGTCGTCGAGCACGGGTTGTGCAGCAGGCTGAACAGCATGAGGTTGACACCGGTGAGCAGCGTCCAGCCGCCGGCCTGCAGCAGCCCGCCCACCGCGCCGGCGGTATCCAGCTCGAACATCACCCCAGCGCCGGCACCCACCTCGGGCGTGCCTGCCAACAGCACAGTGAGCATGAGCACGGTCGGAATGACAATCTCGTTGGCGGGAATCGCCACGACGTAGGCCAGCAGCACGACGCCGTTGAGGCCAAGCACGAGGCCTACCGGGTCGAGCCAGTGGACGGCCCACGCGGCCAGGCTCGCGTCGCCGACACGCGCATTGGCGATGAGCCAGATGACGGCGCCCGCCGGCGCCGCGAAGACGACGGCCCGCCACAGCACGATGAGCGTCCGGTCGATGAGCGACGTGTAGAGCGTCTGGAGCACACGCGGCGGCCGGTAGGGCGGCAGTTCCAGAGCGAACGCGGATGCTTCCCCCTTGAGCATGGTCTGTGACAGCGCCCACGACGTGGCGAACATGAACGCAACGCCGAGCAGCGCGATGCCCACGACCGCCCCCGCGGAAACGACACCGGCCAGATGCGCGGGCACGAGCGCACCAAGGAAGATGGTGGCCATGAGGATCTGCGTGGGCCAGCGACCGTTGCAGAGCGAGAAGTTGTTCGTGATGATCGCGATCAGTCGTTCGCGGGGACTGTCGATCACCCGGGTGGCCACCACGCCCGCCGCATTGCAGCCGAACCCCATGCACATGGTGAGCGCCTGTTTCCCGTGCGCGCCGGTCCGTCGAAACAGCGCATCGAGATTGAAGGCGACCCGCGGCAGGTAGCCAAAGTCCTCGAGCAGCGTGAACAGCGGGAAGAAGATCGCCATCGGCGGCAGCATGACGCTCACGACCCAGGCCGTCGCGAGGTACACGCCGTCCACCAGGAGCCCGTTGAGCCATCCGGGCATCCCGATCGCGGCGGCCGCCTGCTTGAGCGCCGGATGCGCGAAGTCGATCAGGAAGTCGGCCAGCCGCTGTGACGGGACGTTGGCGCCGGCGATCGTCAGCCAGAACACCACGGTGAGCACGCCCAGCATCAGTGGGAATCCCAGCCAACGGCTGGTGAGCAGCCGGTCCAGGGTCCGGTTGAACTCCGCAGCGCCACTGCCGGGCCGCACGCGGAGTGCCACACCGGCAATCCGCTCCGCCTCACGGTAGAGACCCGCCATGAGGCGGTCGTGAAAGTCGGGCATCAGCGTCCAGCGCAGCCGGCCGGCCTGCTCCAGCACCTGCTTGGCGGCCACCGGGTCGGTGGGCGGAGCATCCCCCCCGGCGCCGAGTGCGGCGAGCTCCCCTTCCCGAATCGCCTGTTCGATGCGCTCGTCCGCATCGAGCAGGCGGAGCGCGATCCAGCGGGCGTTCGAAAGATCGGGCCACACGGCTCGCAACGTGCGCTCGAGCGCCGCGACCGCGCGTTCAACCTCCGGCTCGTGACGCCGGACCCGGAACGGCGTCGGCGTGAGCTCACCCCGGGCAACCCGTTCGACGACTTCCACGAGTTGCCGGATACCCTCACCGCGGCGAGCCACGGCCGGGACGACGGGCACCCCCAGCTGTTTGGACAGGCGCGCGGGATCCACGAGCGCGCCGTGCCGGCGCGCCTCATCCATCAAGTTGAGACATACGACGACGCGGTCGGTGATCTCGAGGATCTGCAGCACGAGATTCAGATTCCGCTCGAGATGCGTGGCATCCACCACCACGACCGTGACGTCCGGCCGCCCGAACAGCAGGAAATCTCGGGCAACCTCCTCGTCGGCACTCGCGGCCTGGAGCGAATACGTTCCGGGCAGATCGACGAGTCGGTAGCGCGTGCCCTCCCGCACGAACGTGCCCTCGGCACGCGTGACCGTCTTGCCCGGCCAGTTGCCGGTGTGCTGCCGCAATCCCGTCAGCGCGTTGAAAACCGTGCTCTTGCCGGTATTCGGATTCCCGGCGAGGGCCACGAGGTGATCGAACGCGCCGCCGCCGAGCTGAACGAGCTCGGGACCGCGACGCTCGCAGGTCCGGCAGGCGGGGCCGGCGGTGGTCACGTCGCTCCGTCCGCCCGGCGGACGTGGATCACCTCGGCCTGGCGGCGCCGCAAGGCGATGAGCGCCCCACGAATCCGATAGCCCACCGGATCGTGCAACGCACTGTCGAGTTCGGCCCGGACGAGGGTGCCCGGCACGAGTCCAAGATCGAGCAGCCGGCGACGCTGTCGCCCCTGGCAGTGCGACGAGATGCGCACGACGATGGCGGACTCCCCGGGCGCGAGGTCCGCCATCGTGGCTCCCGCATCCTCGTCCATCGCGGCTTCCGGCAGGGGGTCGAGCGTGACCTGCGCCGCCACCACCGGCGCCACCGTGCCCTCTTGGCCGTCCACCCGAACCCGCACGGCACTGTCAGACCGCTCGAGCACCTCGACGCGCGCGAGGGGGGTAAACCCCACCGCGACGAGCTGCGCGAAGACCGCCGGAGGTTCGTCCTCGACGTGCACCACCGTTCCCCGCTGACCGGGTTCCAGCGCCGTGAGGGGCACGCCACGCAGCGGCGGCAACTCGCCGGCCGCGGTCGGAATGGGATCACCATGCGGGTCGTACAGCGGGTGCCCCATGCGGGCGGCGAGGCGCTCCACCTCAGACTCGCTGAGCGAGTGCTCGCGGACTTCGGCGGCGTCATGCCACTCGGCGGGCGCCAGGCTCGTTTCATCCGCCAGATATCGTTCCCAGAGCCGGTGGGTGCGGATGATGCGCAGCGCGTATCGCCGGCCGTCATCGGTCAGCTCGATCCCGGCCGCTCCGGACCGCACCAGTCCCATTTGCTCCAGGCGCCCGAGCAGATCGACGGCGCGTGACCGAGAGACGCCCAGGACCCCGGCGAGGCTCTCGATCGACCGGGGCACCTGCTCGTGCTCACCGAGGGAGAGGTGCTTGAGCGCGTCCTCGAGGCGAACTCGCTCGCTCAGCCGCCACACCTGGCGCAGCCGCGGCCACACGCCGCGGCGCGGCCAGGCGACGGTCGCGACGACCACCAGCGCGATGACGAATGCGATCAGCGCCGTTCCCGGTCCCACAGAGCCAGCCCCAGCTTTAATTTGTAGACACTAATACAATAATTAGGAATTCCTAAAAATCAACATCTGGGGTGACGGCGAGCTGGTGAGTCAGTGGGTGGGCGCTCTTGGGGCCCCCACCAGCCGCACCCCGCCCAACTCCAGCAGCACCAGGGCGTCGCGCGGGATCTCGACAAACAGGTCGCGGCCGCTCTTGGTGAGGGCAGGGTACTGACGGCCGACATCGAACAAGGCGCTCTGCACCAGCGGATCGGGCAACGGGACGCCGTTCACCCGCACGGTTTCCAGCCGGAAGCGCACGACTTCCCGGGCGACCCGCGTGAGACTGATCTCTCCCGCGACCTCCGTCTCCGGGGGGAACATCCGCAGCAGCGGCCCGAGCGCCCGCCGCGCCTCCCACGGCAGGTCCGCGAGACGGCTGGCCATGACCACCTTGCCGGTGTCGCCGGTGACGCGAACGCGGAGGTCCCGCGGAATCGGGATGACCCCGAGCCGCGCCATGAGGTACGACGCCCAGTCCCCCACGTCGACGAACGCGGTGTCGTGCGTGCGATCGACGAACACCGCGTTCACGGCCGTCGACGCGCGCATCACGCCTGCGGCGGTGACCGAGTCCGGCGCGCTCTGCTGCGCCGCCGACGGTTGCATCGCCGCCGCCGTGGCGAGCGCCACGAGCACGACAGCCGCCATGCGCAAGGTGCAGGTTCCGATCATGGGGGAATGATACCCGCCAGTGTGGCGTTTCGAGCCACGGCGCCGCGCCATGCACTTGCATCTCCGGCCGGCTGCTGTAACTAGAGGGCCCATGCGCTTCCGACTCGGCGTCTACGCGGCATTCGTGCTCTCGGGCATTGCCGGCCTGATCTACGAGGTGCTGTGGGCACGCTACCTCGGCCTGATCGTGGGACACAGCGCCTATGCGCAGGTGATCGTGCTCTCGATCTTCCTCGGCGGCATGGGGGCCGGGGCGCTCCTCGCCGGCCGGTATTCCGCCCGGTTGGTCGATCCGCTGCGTTGGTATGCCCGCGTCGAGATCGTGGTCGCCGTGTTCGGCCTGACGTTCGACCAGGCCTTTCGATGGGTCATGGCCGCCGCATACGAGATGCTCCTGCCCGCCGCGGGCGGGGGGGTCGCGTCGTTCGCCATCACGTGGGGCATCGCCGCGATCGCGATCCTGCCCCAGTCCCTCCTCCTCGGCACCACCTTCCCGTTGATCACGGCGGGGTTGCTGCGCCGCGACGCCGCACGGCCTGGTCGCTCGCTGGCGCTCCTGTACTTCACGAACAGCATCGGGGCTGCGGGCGGGGTGTTGCTCGGCGGCTTCGTGTTCGTCCCCTGGATCGGCTTGCCCGGCGCATTGCTCGCCGCCGCCGGACTCAACCTCGCCGCCGGCGGCGCCGCGTATCTGCTGGCGGCGGTTCGGCCGCCGGCCCGGGACCTGGTCGAGACGCTCCCGCGCGTGCGCGAGCCGACGACGCGGGCGGCCGTCGGGCCCCTGCTGCTCTGGGTGGCGTTCGGAACGGCGGTGGCCTCGTTCTTCTACGAGGTCGCCTGGATTCGCATGCTGGCACTGCTGCTTGGCAGCGCGACGCACGCCTTCGAGTTGATGCTCTCGGCGTTCATCCTGGGTCTCGCACTGGGGGCGTTCTGGGTGCGCACCCGGGCGGATCGGTGGGACGCCGTGCAGGCACTGGGGTGGATCCAGTGCGCGATGGGCGTGGCGGCCCTCGCGGCCTTGCCGGTGTACGTCGCGGCGTTCGACTGGGTTTCCGTGCTGATGCAGACGTTCACCCGCTCCGACACGGGGTACGCGGCGTTTTCACTCAGCCGCTACGCGATCAGCCTCGCCATCATGCTGCCGGCCACCTTCTGCGCCGGCACCACCCTCCCGCTCATCACCCGGGCGCTCCTCGAACGCGGCGCCGGCGAGCGCGCCATCGGGCGCGTGTACGGGGTCAACACCCTTGGATCCATTGCAGGGGTGGTCGTGGCAGCACTGGTGCTGCTCCCGCTGATCGGACTCAAGCATACGCTGGTCGTCGGCGCGGCGGTCGATCTCGGGCTCGGCGTGCTCGTACTCCGAACCGCGCACGAGTGGCGGTTCCGCCGGGCCGTACCGGGCGTCCTCGCAGCGGCGGCGGGCCTCGTGTTCGTGGCCCTCGTCAGTCCCAACTTCGACCGCCAGCTCCTCACGAGCGGCGTGTACCGTGACGGCGTGCTGCCGCCGCGTGGGGCTGCCGAAACGCTGTACTACCGCGATGGCCGAACCGCCACCGTCACGGCGTTCCGTCGCGCGGACCTCGGCGTCACGATCATCTCGACCAACGGCAAACCCGATGCGTCGATGCCCGATGCGTGGCGGGCTCCCTGTACCCCCGCCACGCCACGAGCGCCGCTCGACGGCGACATGGCAACGCAGACCCTGGCACCGCTGATCGCCGCCGCCCACGCCCCCGCGGCCGTGCGCGCCGCCGTGGTCGGGCTCGGGTCCGGGCTCTCGTCACAAGTCCTGCTCGGCCTGCCGACGGTGGCAAAGCTCACGACGATCGAGATCGAGCCGGCCATGGCCGAGGGAGCGCGCGCGTTTCTTCCCGCGAATCGCCGGGTGTACGACGACCCCCGCTCCGACCTCGTGTTCGAAGACGCCCGGGCGTATTTCGCCGCGACCGATGAGCAGTTCGATTTGATCTTCTCCGAACCGTCGAATCCGTGGGTGAGCGGGGTGGCGAGCCTGTTCACCACGGAGTTCTATCGCCGCGTGGCGGGCTCGCTGGGCGAGACCGGCATCTTCGGTCAATGGCTCCACTTGTACGAGCTGAGCGACGAGTTGGTGTTGTCGGTGCTCGCCGCGATCCATGCGACCTTCCCCTCGTACGCCGTCTACCAGGCTTGGGAGGCGGACCTGGTGATCGTGGCGAGCCCGGCGGCCGTCCTCCCGGCGGCAGCGTGGACCGCGGTCGTCACCGCGGCCGGCGTGGCCGAGGACTTCTGCCGCGTGCCGCGATTCAGTGCGCCGATGCTCGACGTGACGCGCCTGCTCACGCGTGCCGAGCTCGCACCGCTGCTCGACCGCTGGGGCAGTGCGAACTCCGACTTCTACCCGACGCTCGACCTGGGCGCCGAGCGGCAGCGCTATCTGCGACGGAGCGCCCGGGGGTTCGTCGGACTGACGGCCGCGCGCTTCGACGTCCCCGCGGTGCTGCGGCAGGCGCCGCGGCCCCGGGCCACCGACACACTCGCGCCGGTGTCGCGCATCCCGCGCATGCAGGCACAGGCCATCGCCGCGAGCCTGCGGGTTGGGGCCGGCGGGAGTGCGGTGCTAGGGGGGAACGCGCGCGGGCGTGCGCGGCACGCCTATCGACGCTGGACGGAATCACTGCGCGCCCAAACGGGGCCGGCAGACTGGGTCACCTGGTTGGAGGAGTTCGCGGCGGTCGAGCGCCTCGTGCACGGGGCGTCCCAGGGGGTCGCCGACGAGGCGTTCTACGCGGCGGCGAGCCGCTTCGCGGCGCAATGGCAGGCACCGCCGCCGGTCCACGACGTCCTCGCCCTGCGGCAGGCGGCGGCCCGCTGGGACTTTCCCGCCGCCCGGGTGCGGAGCGCGGCCCTGCTTGCGGGGGTGCTGGGGAACACGGGCCTGATGGCCGCCGAGGAGTTCCTCGACATCGGCGTGACCGCCCACTTGATGACGGGGGATCCGCGAGGAGCCGGCGCCCTGCTCCAACAGGTGGCGCCGCGCACCGGGCGCGCCGCGGATGACGTCCGGCTCCTGCTGCTCGCGGCGCACGTACTCCAGGCCCGCGAGCGGGCTGGGGGCGCTACTCGGTAGTGACCGGCTCGGTCGTATCCTGGAGGGCCGCGTGCAGCGTGTGCCAGGGGAGGTTGGCGCACTTGACCCGTGCAGGGAACTCCCGCACGCCGGCGAACGCCAGGAGCTTGCCGAGCGTCGCCCGATCCGGCTCCCCAGCACCGGTCACCATGGCGTGGAAGGCCGCGAACAACCGCTCGGCGTCCGCAACAGGCTTGCCTCTCACCGCCGTCGTCATGAGCGAGGCGGAGGCCTGCGAGATGGCGCAGCCGGTCCCCTGGAATCCGATGTCGTCGACCACGTCTCCGTCCACGCGCACCCACACGGTGATGCGGTCGCCACAGAGCGGGTTGTCCCCGTCGGCCGTGTGATTGGCGTTGGGAACCTGTCGGAAGTTCCTGGGCGAGCGGTTGTGGTCGAGAATGACCTGCTGATACAGCTCGCGGAGATCGGTCATGCGCCGAACAACTCCCGGGCTTTCCAGACGGACGCGGCGAGACGGTCCACGTCGTCGCGGGTGTTGTAGAACGCAAACGACGCGCGGGCCGTGGCCGGCACCCCGAAGAAGTCCATGACGGGCTGCGTGCAATGGTGCCCCGTGCGGATCGCCACCCCGTCCTGGTCGGCAATCGTACCGATATCATGCGGGTGCACACCCTCGAGCACGAACGACACGACGCTCACCTTCTCCGGCGCCGTGCCGATGAGGCGCACCCCGGGAATCTCCCGCAGGCGGCCCTCGGCATAGGCGAGCAGATCCCGCTCGTGCCCCGCCACCGCCGTCCAGTCGAGCGCGCGCAGGTAGTCCACGGCCGCGCCAAGTCCCACCGCACCCTCGATGTTGGGCGTGCCAGCCTCGAACTTCATCGGCAGCGGCGCGTACGTCGTCTTCTCAAACGTCACCGATGCGATCATCTCGCCCCCACCCTGGTACGGCGGTAGGGCTTCGAGCAGGGCGCGTTTTCCGTACAGCGCCCCGATCCCCGTGGGTCCGAACATCTTGTGCCCGGACACCACATAGAAGTCGCAGTCGAGCGCCTGGACATCCACCGGTCCGTGGGGCGCCGCCTGTGCCCCGTCCACCAGTACCGGAATGTCGCGCTCGTGGGCCGCCGCGACAATCGCCCGCACGTCGTTGATCGTGCCGAGCGAGTTCGAGACGTGCACCACGGCCACGAGCTTGGTCCGTTTCGACAGCAGGCCGGGCAGGCGGTCGAGCGCGAGCACCCCGTGCGTGTCCATGGGCAGGACGCGCAGCGTCGCGCCGCGCTCTTCGCAGACGAGCTGCCACGGCACGATGTTCGAGTGGTGCTCCATCGCGGTAACGAGCACCTCGTCGCCGGCCCCGATCCGGCTGCGGCCGAAGGTCCCCGCCACCAGGTTGATCCCCTCGGTGGCCCCGCGGACGAAGACGACTTCCGCCGGCGACGGGGCGTTGACGTAGCGGGCCACCATGGCCCGGCCCCACTCGTACGCCGTCGTCGCTTCTTCGCTCAACTGGTAGACGCCGCGGTGGACATTCGCGTTCAGTGTTTCGTAGAACCGATGGATGGCGTCGATGACGTGCCGCGGCTTTTGACTCGTCGCGGCGTTGTCGAGGTACACGAGGCTCTTGCCCCGCATGGACCGGCCCAACAGCGGGAAATCCGCCCGAACGCGCTCGGCATCGAAGGCGGGGGCGGTCGCAGCCCCGCTTGGGACCCGCTCGACGCCGGTCGTCACGAACTCCGCTTCCTCGCGCTCTCGTCCAGGCGGGCGTGCACGATGCCGTCCAGCTGGGTTCGCAACTCCTCGACCGAGACCGAGTTCAGGATCTCGGCACCAAACCCGAAGGTGAGCAGGTTCCGCGCCGCTTCCTCGTCCAGTCCCCGACTGCGGAGATAGAACATCGCCTTCGGGTCGATGGGCCCGAGCGTCGCCCCGTGCGTGCACTTGACGTCGTCCGCGTAGATCTCGAGCTGCGGCTGGCTGTCCGCGCGCGCGTCCTCGGACAGCAGCAGGTTGTTGTTCGTCTGCTTCGAATCGGTGCGCTGCGCGCCTGGCCGCACGATGATCCGCCCGCTGAAGACACCCCGCGAACAATCGTCATATACGCCGTTGAACACCTCCCAGCTCGGGCAGTGCGGCTTGGCGTGCTCGAGCGTGGTGTGGAAGTCCACGTGCTGCTCGTCCCGGAGCACGGACAACCCGTTGATCGTGCACTCGGCGCCCTCGCCGTCAAGGGTGGCATTGAGGTCGTAGCGCGTCAGGCGGGAGCCGAACGCAAACGTGACCGACGTGTAGACGGAGCTGCGTCCCTGCCGCGACTGTGACGTCGCCGTGTGAAACGCGTTGTCGCACTCCCGCTGCACGCGGTACGCGTCGACCACCGCGTTCTCCCCCAATACGGTCTCCGTGACGGCGTTGGTCCAGTAGGGTCCGTCGCCGACACCCACGAACTGCTCGATGACCGACGCCTGCGCCCCGTCGTCAAACCGATAGAAGTTGCGCGGGTGGCTGACGGTCGGTTCCGGGCCGCCGAACGACACGAACACGAGCTGGATTGGGCGGTCCACCGCTACGTTCCGTGCCACGTGCACGAAGGCGCCGTCCTGCACGAAGGCGGTGTTGAGGGCGGTGAAGGGGTTCGCCCGCGAGTCGGCGATCTGGCCGAGGTGTTGGTGGACCTGGTCTCCCGCCGCGGCCGTGGCCAGCGACCCGACCGTCACACCCGCCGGCAGCGCGAGCGACGAGAGCTCGGACACGAACCGCCCGTTGACATACACGGCGACGAGTCGCGTCCCGGGCTCACCGACCGCGACCTCGTCCACCGCGCGACGGACCGCCGCCGACACCGTCGCGGAGGCCACCGCGAAGCGCGTGCGCGTGATCGGCTCGACGCTCGTGAACCGCCACTCCTCGTCCTTGGTGGTCGGGAAGCCCGCCTCCGCGAACTGGCGGATGGCGCCGGCACGCAGCTCCTGCACCCACGGGGGGGCGCCGGCCGCCCCGTTCGCGGCGAACGCCTCGTGGTCGGCAACCAGTTGCGCCACGGCGTCCTCGGCGCGTCGGGTCTGTGGTGCCATCGCCGTCATCGCACCACCGCCGGTTCCCGGAGCCAGTCGTAGCCCTTGTCCTCGAGCTCGAGCGCCAGGTCCTTACCGCCCGATCGGACGATCCGTCCGTCGGCCAGTACGTGCACGTAGTCCGGCACGATGTAGTTGAGCAGCCGCTGGTAGTGCGTCACGACCACCATCGAGCGCTCCGGCCCGCGTAGCTTGTTCACCGCATCGGCGACCGTCTTCAGCGCATCGATGTCGAGTCCGGAGTCGGTCTCGTCGAGCACCGCCAGCGTCGGTTCCAGCACCGCCATCTGGAGGATCTCGTTGCGTTTCTTCTCCCCACCCGAGAATCCCTCGTTGACCGCGCGGCTCATGAGGCTGTCATCCCACCCGATCGTCCGGAGCTTCTGGGCGAGGACATCCAGGAAGTCGATCGGGTCGTACTCCGGCAGTCCCTGGGTCTTGCGGATCGCGTTGACGGCCGACCGGAGAAAGTAGGCGTTGGTGATGCCGCGGATTTCGACCGGATACTGAAACGCCATGAACACACCGGCCCGTGCCCGGTCTTCGGGGTCCATCTCGAGGAGATCCTGCCCCTCGTAGGTCACGGTCCCCTGGGTCACCTCGAAGCCCGGGTGTCCCGCCAACACCTGCGCGAGCGTACTCTTCCCGGACCCGTTCGGCCCCATGATGGCGTGGACTTCGCCCTTCCCGACCGACAGGTTGATCCCGTGGAGAATCTCTGTCCCCTCAGCGGAGGCGTGGAGGTTCTTGATCTCTAGCATGTCCCCATATTCCAGTTTCGTAGTGTCCTGTGATTGTCGCGAGTCCTCACGTCTTCCCTTCGTGCCCTAGCGGTTCAGCCGACGCTTCCCTCCAGATTGATCGCCAACAGGTTCTGCGCTTCAACCGCGAACTCCATCGGGAGCTCCCGGAAGACCTCCTTGCAGAAGCCGTTCACGATCATCGAGACGGCATCCTCGGCGCTGAGCCCGCGCGCCTGGCAGTAGAAGATCTGATCTTCGCCGATCTTGGAGGTCGACGCCTCGTGCTCCATGATCGCCGTGCTGTTACGCACGTCGATGTACGGAAACGTGTGGGCCCCGCACTGGTCGCCGATCAGCATCGAGTCGCATTGCGAGTAGTTCCGGGCGTTCTCGGCCCCTTTCATGATCTTCACCAGGCCCCGGTACGTATTCTGGCTCTTGCCGGCCGAGATGCCTTTCGAGACGATCGTGCTCCTCGTGTTCTTCCCGAGATGGATCATCTTCGTGCCGGTATCGGCCTGCTGCCGGTTGTTCGTCAGCGCCACCGAGTAGAACTCGCCGATCGAGTTGTCGCCCTGCAGGATGCAGCTCGGGTATTTCCAGGTGATGGCCGAGCCGGTCTCCACCTGCGTCCACGAGATCTTCGAGTTCTTCCCGCGACACGCGCCGCGTTTGGTGACGAAGTTGTAGATTCCGCCCTTCCCCTCCTCGTCCCCCGGGTACCAGTTCTGGACCGTCGAGTACTTGATCTGTGCGTCGTCGAGCGCGATCAGCTCAACCACCGCGGCATGCAGCTGGTTCTCGTCCCGCATCGGTGCCGAACACCCTTCCAGGTAGCTCACGGATGCGCCCTCTTCGGCCACGATCAGCGTGCGCTCGAACTGCCCAGTCGCCGCGGCGTTGATGCGGAAGTACGTGGACAATTCCATGGGACAGCGCACGCCCTTCGGCACGAACACGAACGACCCGTCCGTGAACACCGCGGAGTTGAGCGCGGCAAAGAAGTTGTCCGTCGGCGGCACGACCGAGCCAAGGTATTGCCGAACCAGGTCGGGATGCTCCCGCACGGCCTCGGAGAACGGCAGGAAGATGACGCCCGCCTTCTTGAGGGTCCCCTTGAACGTCGTCGCGACAGACACGCTGTCGAACACGGCATCCACGGCCACCCCGGCGAGGCGCTTCTGCTCCGAGAGCGGGATGCCGAGCTTCTCGAACGTGGCGAGCAGTTTCGGATCCACCTCGTCGAGGCTCTCGAGCGCCTTCTGCTGCTTGGGAGCCGAGTAGTAGTGGATCGCCTGGTAGTCCACCGGCCCGTACGTCACGTTGGGCCAGTGCGGTTCCGTCATCGTGAGCCAGTGGCGGTAGGCCTTCAGCCTCCACTCCAGCAGCCACTCGGGCTCGCCCTTCTTGGCGGAAATGAGCCGGATCGTGTCTTCGCTCAGGCCCGCGGGGACCTGATCCGATTCGATGTCCGTTTCCCAGCCGTACTGGTACGGCTTCTTGACGTGGGTCTCGATCGACGTCATTCCCGCTCCTCGTCAGACGGACGGCCGCGCGCATCCGGTCGCTCGCCGTTCGTGATTGCGTATTCGCAGGCGTTGCACCCGCTCACGATGTGCCGGTCGCGCTGCACCCCGGGGCCGAGCAGCGCGGTGAGGAACTGCAGCTCCGTATCGCAGACCTCGGGGAAGCGCTGGGCCACGGCGTGCATGGCACAGTTGTGTTCGGCGAGCCGCACGCCCTCACCCGCCACCGACACGTTGGGCATGAACCCCTCGCGCCGAAGATGCTCCACCACCGCCACCACCCGCTCGTCAAAGGGCGCGTCCCCAAGGCGGGCGAGGATCTCGTCGGCCTGAGCTCGGAACCGCTGCTCGAAGAACCGGCGTACCGCATCCCGACCGGCGCTGCGCTCGAGGTAGTCGAGCACCGCCGTCAACTCCGCTTCGTAGCGGTTGGGGAACAGGGCCTCGCCCCGCTCGGACAACCGGTAGGCGTGGACCGGCGCACCCTGTCCACGCTGCTCGCGGTCGTGCGCGATGAGGCTCTCGACCTCGAGTTCCTTGAGGTGCCGGCGAATGGCGTTGGCCGTGACCCCGTGCCGCTCGGCAAGTTCTTGTGCCGTAAGTGGTTGAGCCTTCTTGAGCTCAATCAGAATCTCGCCGCGTAGCCCTCGATGAGCCGCCAGGCCTGGGGTCAAGGATGTCATATCGAGTGGAAACATAGCCGAGGTCGTCAACTAATTCAACGGTTTTGTGTGCTAACTCGCGATCGCGCTGCAACCTCAATCGGGACAAAATGTTGCTGGATTTCCGGCGAGCCTGCGCGACTCTCAGGATCGCGTGGTAGCTTTCGCGCGTACCGGCATCTCATCACTACCACGAGGTGGACATGTCAAAGCGCATCATCCCGGTCGCCCTGTGCGGTGTCGCGCTTGCCTGTACAGGCGGCGAACGCGCGTGGCAGGGGACCGTGACGGACAGCGCCGGGATCACGATCGTCCGCAACCCGACGCAAGGCACCTGGTCCGCGGATCAGCGGTGGACGGTGGAGGAAACGCTGCGGATCGGGACGGCGGAGGGCGACCCCGAGTACCAGTTTGGCCAGGTCCCGGCGTCGCCTGGTGTGGCGGCGATCGCCACCGCGAGTGGCGGAGAGATCGTCGTCCTCGATCAGCAGGGACAGCATGTCAAAGTGTTCACGCCCGAGGGACGGTACGCCCGCACGATCGGCGGACCGGGCGGCGGACCGGGCGAGATCGGTCTTGGCGCCAGCGCGGTGATCATCGCGCCCGGGGACACGATCCTCGTCTCGGACATCGGCAATCAGCGCGCGAACCTCTATCTGCTCGACGGGACGTTCGTGCGCAGCTTCCCGCTCAGCTTCGCGGATGGGATTCCGTTCCGCTGGGAATCGGCTCCGGACCAGCGCATCGTGGCGCAGCTGCGGCGCCTGGCGTTTCCCGGTTCGACGGCTCCGCCCGACACGATGGACGTCCTCGTCGAGCGCAACCTTGACGGGTCGGTCGGCGACACGTTGATGCGCGTTCCCTCCGGCAAGACCGTTTCGTTTTCCGGCGGTGCGCCGGAGTTCAAGTTCTTCAGCCCCGAGCCGGTCTGGGGGCTGCTCGGCGATCGTGTCCTCTATGCCGTGAGCGACCAGTACCGCATTGGCGTGTACGCGCCGGGCGGGGCGCTCGAGCGGATCGTGGAGAAGCCGTTCGAGCGGGAGGTCGTGACCGGCGACGATCAGGACGCCGTGAAGGATCTGCTGCGCAGAGCCTGGAGTGACGCGGGCGTGCCCGCCCAGGCCGTCACCCAACTCATGAGCCGAGTCCAGTTCGCCGAGCACTATCCGGCCTTCGCGCAGATGATTGCGGGGTTTGACGGCTCAATCTGGATCCAGCACATCCAGGCGCCCTCCAAGCTGCCTCCCGAGGCCCGCGAGGGCTTCAACCCGCAGTACGACCTGGCCTCGCGGGAATGGGATGTGTTCGATCGGGACGGACGCTACCTGGGGATCGTCGCCATGCCGCTCCGCTTCCAGCCGGTGCGGTTCGTGGGTGATCGAATCTACGGTGTGCAGCGCGATGAGCTGGACGTGCAGTATGTCGTCGTGCTCAAGCTGGTGAATGGTGGCTCGACCTCGGGCGAGGAGTAAGCGGAAGGGCGGCTCGATGGACGGTGGGTTTGGAGGGGGGCGCGCGCGCCCCCCTTTTCTTTCGCCACGCGAGGCTGCACCATTCGGCGGCGATCTCGCAGCTACCGTTCATCCTCCTCCCGACCGTGGGGGATCCGTGGGTCTCGCGACCGTCCGTTCCCAAATCCCTATGCGCCGCACACCAACCCGCATCGGCGTCGCCGTCGGCGCCTTCCTCCTGCTGGCCGCGCTCCTGGGCGCGGCCGTTCCGTTGGCGGCCCAGCAGCGGGACAGCGTGCTCATCTTCCAGCGTGCCGACACCGCGCCAGTCGCAGCGGCGCTCGAGCACGCCGCCCAGCGCGCCCACACCCCAGGTGGCGAGGTCAATCTGGTGCTGCCCAGTCTCGCGCAAGGGCAGTTCCTCGGATTCACCGGCCACCAACTGCTGCTCTCGGGCCTGGTGGTGTGCGCCTTGGGACTGCTGTTCGGCCTGCTGACGTACCGGCAGGTGAAGAAGCTGCCAGTGCATCGCTCCATGCTCGAGGTCTCGGAGCTGATCTACACGACGTGCAAGGCGTACTTGATCCAGCAGGGGAAACTGCTGCTCATCCTGGAGCTGTTCATCGGCACGATCATCGTCGCCTACTTCCTGATGATCGGATTCGCCGTGCACAAGATCGGGATCATCGTCCTGTTCAGCCTGATCGGCATGGCGGGGAGCTATAGCGTCGCCTGGTACGGCATCCGGATCAACACGCTCGCGAATTCGCGCACCGCGTTTGCGAGTCTCCGGGGGCGCGCGTACCCCGTCTACGAAATCCCGATCCACGCCGGGATGAGCGTGGGGATGATGCTCATCAGCGTGGAGTTGCTGTTCATGCTGGCCATCCTGCTGTTCATCCCGGGCGACTACGCCGGCCCGTGCTTCCTGGGCTTTGCCATCGGCGAGTCCTTGGGGGCGGCGGCGCTGCGGATCGCCGGCGGGATCTTCACCAAGATCGCGGACATCGGGTCCGACCTGATGAAGATCGTCTTCAACATCAAGGAAGACGACGCGCGGAACCCCGGAGTGATCGCCGACTGTACCGGCGACAACGCCGGTGACTCCGTGGGCCCCACGGCGGACGGCTTCGAGACCTACGGCGTGACCGGCGTGGCACTGATCGTGTTCATCCTGCTGGCCGTGCCGGAGCCGTTGACCCAGGTGAAGCTGCTCGTGTGGATCTTCGTGATGCGCATCATGATGGTCCTCGCGTCCGGCAGCGCGTATCTGCTGAACAACGTGGTGGCCAAGCGGCGCTACGGCACGGCCACCCGGATGCACTTCGAGGCCCCGCTCACGCAGCTCGTCTGGCTCACGTCCCTGCTGTCGGTCGCGCTCACGTATCTCGTCTCGTGGCTGATCGTGCCGGACCTTGGGGATGGCACCCTGTGGTGGAAGCTCTCGACGGTCATCACGTGCGGCACGCTCGCCGGTGCGATTATCCCGGAGCTGGTGAAGATCTTTACCTCCACCCGGTCGAAGCACGTGCGCGAGATCGTGACGTCCTCTCGCGAAGGCGGGGCGTCGCTCAACATTCTGTCCGGCTTCGTCGCGGGAAATTTCAGCGCGTACTGGCTCGGGCTCGCGATCATGGGCCTCATGGCCATCGCCTTCCTCGTGAGCACCCAGGGCCTTGGGGTGCTCATGCAGGCGCCTGCGGTGTTCGCCTTCGGGCTCGTGGCGTTCGGGTTCCTCGGCATGGGCCCCGTCACGATCGCCGTCGATTCCTACGGCCCCGTCACCGACAACGCGCAGTCGATCTACGAGCTCTCGCTGATCGAGTCGCTCCCCAACGTGCAGGAGGAGATCCGCCGCGACTTCGGGTTCACACCGGACTTCGCGATCGGCAAGGAGCTGCTCGAGGAGAACGATGGGGCGGGGAACACCTTCAAGGCGACGGCCAAGCCGGTGCTCATCGGCACGGCGGTCGTGGGAGCCACGACGATGATCTTCTCGATCATCGTGGCGCTCACCCAGGGCCTCACGGAAAGCCTGGACAGGCTCTCCATCCTGCACCCGCCGTTTCTCCTCGGGCTGATCACGGGCGGTGCCATGATCTACTGGTTCACGGGCGCGTCCACTCAGGCCGTCACCACCGGCGCGTATCGTGCGGTGGAGTTCATCAAGCAGAACATCAAGCTCGAAGGGGTCACCCGGGCATCCGAGGAGGACTCCACGCAGGTCGTGCGCATCTGCACCCAGTATGCGCAGAAAGGAATGTTCAACATCTTCCTCGCCGTGTTCTTCTCCACGCTCGCCTTCGCGTTCATCGAGCCGTTCTTCTTCATTGGCTATCTGATTTCGATCGCGCTGTTCGGGCTGTTCCAAGCCATCTTCATGGCCAACGCGGGCGGCGCGTGGGACAACGCGAAGAAGATCGTGGAGACCGAACTGAAACTGAAAGGCACGGATTTGCACGCGGCATCGATCGTGGGTGACACCGTAGGAGACCCGTTCAAGGATACCTCGTCGGTGGCGATGAACCCGGTCATCAAGTTCACGACCCTGTTCGGACTGCTAGCCGTCGAGTTGGGCGTGTACCTCGCCGCGCAGCGCAGCGCCACACTGGGGTACGCCCTGGCCATCGCGTTCTTCCTCATTGGCGTGATGTTCGTGTGGCGCTCGTTCTACGCGATGCGGATCGGGCCAGCGGTGGGCTGAGCAATGTTCAATGCCCAATGTCCAACGTTCAATGCTCAAATGTGCAACGCGCTCAATGCTCAACCATCACTTGGATAGTGAACATGGAGCGCTGAACCTCGAACCTCGGACATTGGACATTGAGCATTGAGCATTGAGCATTCAGGCTCCCCTTCGTTCGGAGTGCTCCTCGTCCTCCCATTTCGGACTCGTCCCCATCATATTCCCACCAGACAGGGGTGCCTGCCCCCCAGCGGCGGGCTGAGATCAGACCCTTTGAACCTGACCCGGTTCGGACCGGCGGAGGGAGTCGCACCGTGGAATCCATCACACAGATGCACCAGGCCCGGCAGGGCACGATTACCGATGCCATGCAATTCGTCGCGCAGCGGGAGGAGCTGTCCGCGGCACGCGTGCGCGACGAGGTGGCCCGGGGACGATTGATCATCCCCGCCAACATCCACCACCTGGCTGGGCGCTTGGAGCCAATGGCGATCGGCGCGGTGGCGCGGGTGAAGATCAACGCCAACATCGGCAATTCGGCCGTGAGCTCGAGCGTCGCCGAGGAGCTGGAAAAGCTCGACCGCGCCGTGACATACGGGGCCGACACGGTCATGGATCTGTCGACCGGCGCGGACCTCGACGCCACGCGGGCAGCCATCATCGCCCACGCGCCGGTGCCGGTGGGCACCGTCCCGATCTACCAGGCGGCGCTCGCCTCGGATGACCCCGCCGACCTCGACCCCGACCGGCTCCTCGACGTGATCGAACTGCAGGCCCAGCAAGGCGTGGATTACATGACCATCCATGCCGGCGTCTTGCTCGAACACCTGCCGCTCGTGGCCGGCCGGATCACGGGCATCGTGAGCCGCGGCGGCTCCCTGCTCGCCCTTTGGATGGCACGCCACCGAAAGCAGAACCCCCTGTACACCCGGTTCGACGACGTGCTCGAGATCTGTCGACGGTACGACGTCACGGTTTCGCTGGGGGACGGTCTCCGCCCGGGCAGCATCCACGACGCGAGCGACCGCGCGCAGTTCGCCGAGCTGGAAGTGCTGGGGCGACTCACGCTGCGCGCCTGGGAGCGGGACGTGCAGGTGATGATCGAGGGGCCGGGGCACGTGCCGATGGACCAGATCGAGATGAACGTGCGCAAGCAGAAGGACCTGTGCCACGAGGCGCCGTTCTACACCCTGGGGCCGCTCGTGACCGACATCGCGCCGGGCTACGATCACATCACGAGCGCGATCGGTGCGGCGATGATCGGCTGGCACGGAGCGGACATGCTCTGCTACGTGACCCCCAAGGAGCACCTCGGCCTCCCCAACGCCGAGGACGTGCGGCAGGGGGTGATCGCCTACAAGATCGCGGCGCATGCAGCCGATATCGCGCGCGGCCGGCGGGGGGCGACACAGCGCGACGACGCACTCTCCCGGGCGCGCTACGCCTTCGATTGGAACGAGCAGTTCCGGCTGGCCCTCGACCCCGAACGGGCCCGCGAATACCACGACGAAGCGCTGCCGGCCGAGTACTTCAAGAGCGCCGAGTTCTGCGCAATGTGCGGGCCCAAGTTCTGCTCGATGCACCACTCGAGAGCCCTGGACGAAGCGCTGCGGGAGTTCACGCTGGGAGCCGGACAGGGCAGCGAGTGACTCGGACGATCAAGGTGCAATGACGAATGACCAATGTCCAATGACCAGTGGGCAATGACCAAGAACTACGGGAACAACTGACCATTGGATATTGGTCATTCGTCATTCGTCATTCGACGTTG